>CAZUXQ010000018.1:0-7002 GCA_964624425.1 uncultured Sutterella sp. | reverse complement strand
TCATTCTTCATCTGCCGCTCCGCTACGAAGACGAAACGCGCATCACGCCCATCTGCGACGTCAAGCCGGGCAGTCCCGTTCAGATTCAGGGCATCGTGAAGCAGACGCAGTTCATTCAGACGCCGCACGGACGGCAGCTTGTCTCCGTCCTCGACGACGGCACGGGCCGCATCGGGCTTCGCTTCGTTCACTACTACCCGAGCACTGAAAACCGTCTGTCGCCGGGCGCCGCAATCCGCCTCTACGGAGAGCCTCGGCCGGCCTATCAGGGCGGGCTTGAAATCATTCACCCAAGAATCCGCGCGCCGCTTGCAGGCGGCGACAGTCTTCCGAAAGCGCTCACGCCCGTTTATCCGCTCGGCGAAGGCATCCAGCAGTCATGGCTCAGAAAGCGCATCGGCCGCGCACTTCAGGACATCGCAGGCGTGCGGGATCTCGTTCCTGAGTCCGCAACGTCGGCTTTGGGGCTGCCGGGGCTTCTCGAGTCGCTCGAATACCTGCACCATCCGCCGCCATCAGCAAATCCGCCGGCTTTGGCCGACCGCAGCGACCCGCACTGGCAGCGCCTCAAGTTCGACGAACTCCTCGCCCAACAGATCGCGCTTCGCGAAACGCGCATTGCCGCCTCGCGCGAGAAGGCGCCGAGTCTCAAGCCTCCGCCCGGCGCTCTGCTCGAAGCGCGCTTTCTCGACAGCCTTCCCTTTGAGCTCACCCGTTCGCAGAAGCGCGTCTGGCAGGAAATCGCCGCCAGCCTTGCGCTCGAGCACCCGATGCATCGCCTCATCCAAGGCGACGTAGGCAGCGGCAAAACCGTCGTGGCCGCGCTCGCGGCGCTTCGCGCGATCGAAGCCGGACACCAAGCGGCGCTCATGGCTCCCACGGAAATCCTCGCCGGCCAGCACTTCAGGAAGATCGCCGAACGGCTTGCGCCTTTGGGCATCCGCGTCGCGTGGCTCACGGGCAAGTCGAAGGCTTCGGAAAAGAACGACTGCCTCGAAGCGATCCGCACCGGCGAAGCGCAGCTTGCCGTAGGCACGCACGCCCTCATTCAGGAAGGCGTGCAGTTCAAAAACCTGGGTCTTGCCATCATCGACGAACAGCACCGCTTCGGCGTCGCGCAGCGTCTTGCGCTCAGAGGCAGCGCGAAGGCGGAGGACGGCCGGACGGCCTCGCCGCAGGAAATCATCAAGCCGCATCTTCTCATGCTTTCCGCGACGCCCATTCCGCGAACGCTTGCCATGAGCTACTTGGCGGACCTCGACATTTCCGTAATCGACGAACTTCCTCCCGGAAGAACGCCCGTCGTCACGAAGACGATCCGGCTCGACCGCCGCGCCGACGTTGTTCGTGCGGCAGCCCTCACCGCAGCGCAAGGCCGGCAGGTCTACTGGGTGTGTCCGCTCATTGAAGAAAGCGGCAAGCTCGACCTCATTCCTGCCGCAGCGTGCGCGGAAGATCTGCAGCGGACGCTGCCTAATCTTCGGGTCGGACTTCTGCACGGCGCAATGCCGTCGGCCGAAAAAAACGCCGTCATGGTCCGCTTCATCAACCGCAAGATCGACATTCTTGTATCGACCACCGTCATCGAAGTGGGCGTCGACGTCCCGAACGCCACTCTTATGGTGATCGAGCACGCCGAGCGCTTCGGCCTCTCGCAGCTTCATCAGCTCCGAGGCCGCGTCGGCCGCGGCGGCCGGCAGTCGGCCTGCATTCTGCTTTTCGATCCGGCGCTCACACCCGCGGGGAAAAAACGCCTTAAAGTCATCCGGGAAAGCAGCAACGGCTTCGAAATCGCCGCCAAGGATCTCGAAATCCGAGGACCTGGCGAATTTTTAGGCGAACGCCAATCGGGGCTGCCCACGCTGCGCTTTGCCGATCTCGAAACGGACGGCGCGCTTCTGGCTGCGGCAAGAGACGCGGCAGAAGCGCTTTTGAAGGCGCATCCCGATGATGCCTTGGCGCACGCCAGACGATGGTTTCAGACAAAGTCGGAATTCCTCGGCGCCTAGCGAAGCACCCTGCAAGAAGCATCGGACAGCAAAGAACCAACTGTAGAAACTGCAAAAATCAAGGAACCACGCCATGACGCTCACCGAACTCAAATATGTCATTGCGGTCGCACGCGAACGCCACTTCGGCCGCGCCGCCGAATCCTGCTTCGTGAGCCAGCCCTCCCTCTCCGTCGCGGTGAAGAAACTCGAGGACGAACTCGGCGTCTCCATCTTCGAGCGCCGCTCGACCGACGTCGCCATTACGCCGATCGGCGAAAAAATCATCGCGCAGGCCCAGAAAGTTCTCGAAGAAACCCGCCTCATCTCCGAAATCGCCAAATCCGGCCTTGATCCGCTCAAGGGTTCCTTCCGACTCGGCGCCATCTTCACAATCGCGCCTTATCTTCTGCCCGAACTGATCTGCAGAATAAATGCCGGCGCGCCGTCCCTTCGCCTCTATCTCGAAGAGTCGTTCACGTCCGAACTCATCGCGAAGCTCAAGAACGGCCAGCTCGATGCCGCAATCACGGCCGACACCATCGGCGAAGACACCGGGCTCGCCTTCGAGCCGATTTACGAAGAGCAGTTCGTCGTTGCCGTCCCGGCGCATCATTCCTGGGTGAACCGCAATTACATCGGACCGGACGAACTCAAGGATCAGACGATGCTTCTTCTCGGTTCCGGGCACTGCTTCCGCGATCAGATTCTCGGCATCTGCCCGGAAATCAGCCGCCACAACGCGAAGGCCTCCGACATCCAGCGCACGGTGGAAGGCTCGAGCCTGCAGACGATCTGCCACATGGTCTCGCAGGGCCTCGGCATTACGGTTCTGCCGGCCTCGGCCATTCCCTATCTGCAGGGCGTCTCGAGCAACATCAAGACGATCCCCTTCAAGAGTCCGACGCCGTCGAGAAAGGTGCTTCTTGTCTGGCGCAAAAGCTTCCCGCGCATGGGCGCCATCGAAGCGCTCAAGGAAGCCATGAGGCAGGTAACGCTTTCCGGCTGCTTCCCGATCGAAAGCGGCGGCGCCGAGGACGCGAAGCCCAAGGCGAAAAGCCTTTGACAATAAAGCCGCGCAGGACGCATCGATTTCCGAGCGCAGCCTTGAAGTCCCAGGAGCGCGCCATGACGCGAGAGCTTAAAGACAATGAAAAGTCCTTGAATGAAGCCAAGGCCGTCAAGACGGACAAATCGCCCGAGGGCGCAGCCCCCAGCGATCGGCGCCGCCTTTCGGCGCTCATGAGCCGCACCGTCGGCAGATTCGGCATTTCCTTTCAGGAACGAATCGACATGCTGATTCGCGTCATCCTGACGGCCGCGATAGCCTGGGGATGCTTCCTCGTCGTTTCGCCATTCCTCACGGCCATCCTTCTCTCGGCAGTCATTGCCGCGGCAACCTGGCCCGCGTTCGACAAGCTGCGCATTATCTGCTGCGGAAGAACGACGCCTGCGGCTGCTCTGATGGTGCTCGGAATCGTGATCATCTTTCTGATCCCGTTTTCCTTCATCCTCATCGCCGTCGCGCAGCAGGTTCCTCGAGTCGTCGCTCTTGCGGGCGAGGCGATCAAGGACCCGACTCCGATGCTCGAAGCCGTCCGCTCGATCCCGCACGCAGGCGCCTGGCTTTACGAGCAGCTCCTTCTCGCCTTTGATCCGGCCGCCTTCGGCAAAACGACGCAACGCCTCATCGAGCCGCTTTCTTCGGGCGTGCTCAACGCGGCGCTCAATGTCTCGCACGGACTCATCCAGCTCGCGCTCGTCGCCCTCATCGTCTTTTTCTTCTATCGAGACGGCGTTTGGCTCGCAGAACGCGTCCGCGCGCTCCTTGAACGCGTGAGCGGCGGCATCTCGCATGAAATCTGCGGCATTCTCGTCAACACCACCCGCTCGGTCGTCTTCGGCATCGTCGGCACGGCGATCTGCCAGGGACTCGTTGCCGGCATCGGCTTTTGGATCGCTGGCGTGCCGGGCGTCCTCATTTTGTCGGCGACGGTCTGCCTTCTCTCCGTCATTCCGATCGGTCCTCCTCTGGTTTGGATTCCCGCAGCCGTCTGGCTCTACACGCAGGGAAGCATCGGCATGGCGGTCTTCATGGCGCTCTGGGGCGCGCTTGCCGTCTCAAGCGTCGACAACTTCGTGAAGCCGCTCTTGATTGCCCGCGGCTCGCCTCTGCCGATCGCCCTCATCTTCCTCGGCGTTTTCGGCGGCGCGCTCGCCTTCGGATTCCTCGGCCTCATTCTCGGGCCGCTTCTCCTTGCGATCGGCCTTTCGCTTCTTCGGGTCTGGCTCAAGCGTCCGGTCATCGGCGCCTCCTCCGAAGCGAGAACGGAAGAAGAGGCAGGCTGACGCAGCTTCGCAGCGGCAAAGGCGCCGGAGGCCGCATCCTTTTTCGGGATGCGGCCTTCATCCATCAGGAGCAGCATGACGCGAGCGCTTCTCAAGGCCCGGCCTTCCAAACGCAATTCCGCTCGGATTTGCACTGAACCGCTTGAACTTGCGGGCGAGCAGGGCCAGCCATCCAGCATGCGCTTTCGCGCTCGAGCATCAGGCTGAAAGCCGCCTGCACAAGACTTTTTCTTCTGATCCGGAAAACGCACTCAGCGCCTCAAGAAAAAGCCCGCCGGAGGCGAACCTCGGACGGGCTTCAAATTTCTCGGCTTGGCGATCAGTCGATTAGACCATCACGAGAGCGCAAACGATCGTCGCGGCGAACATCGGAACAGCGGTTCGCTTGATGACTTCGATCGGCGAAACCATCGCGATGCCGGAAACGAGAATCGTCACGCCGGCAAGCGGAGAAGCCGTACGGCCTGCCGCGCCGGCCAAGAAGGCCAGGCCGCCCAAGCTTTCGATCGTCATGCCGAAGTCGGCGGCATGCGGAGTAACCGTTTCGTTGAAGGCCAGCGTAGCCGCATCGCCCGACCCCGTGATCACCCCCATGAGGAACGGACCGATGGAGCCGCCCCAGCGGGCAATTTCATTGGATTCCTTCAGAGCCGAAACAAATGTGTCGATGAGACCGGCGGATTTCAGGCCGGCGGCAAACACGCCGGCGGCGATGATGATGCCCATAACGTCGGCATAGCCCTTGCCGGCGCCGTTGAAGAATTCCTTCGTGAATGTCTGCGGATTGGCGCGGGCGATCGCGAGAGCGATGACGGCGCCGAGAACCATGGCTTCAGCCACGCCCATCTTGATGAACGGGCACCAGAGGTTGCCGACGACGAGAATCGTGATCGGAACGAGCGGCACGAGAGCGAGAATCGGGTTCGGCGTGAAGTCGTCGTTCTTCTGGAGTTTGGATTCGTCAACCTTGGCGTTCTTGTCGCCCTTGTGGTCGCCTAAAACAAGGCAGCAGACAAGCGTGCCGACAACGCCGAAGGCGCCGATGAGAACCGAGTACGGAGCGTGATAGGCGATGAAGTCCATCACGTCGATGCCGGCCATGTTGGCAACGTAGGGGTTGTGGGACGTGCCCGGCGAGAGATAGGAGCCGATCGTGCCGGCGAGAACGGCGGCGGCGGCGCCGGCAGGCTTGATGCCGGCGCGGAGCATCACCGGAATGAGCGTCGAACCGACGGCGGCGGCGCAGCCGGCAGCCGACGGAATGGCGATGTTCACGAAAAACGTGATGACCGTGCAGACCGGAACAAGGAAGATGCCGAGACCGCGAATCGGGCTGGCAAGATAATGAACGAGCGAACGGTCGGCATTGGTGTAGCGAGCAACGAAAGCAAAGCCCATCGAGCTGCAGATTGCCATCACGAGCGAGGCGTTCGTCATGGACTTGGCGAAGGCGGACAAGCCGCCGATCAAGTCCCACGAAATCAAGCAGAGAATAAGACCCGAACCGATGAGAACCAGACGAGTTTCATAGCGCTTGATGAGGCCGTAGATAACCGCGAAGATCATCAGCACGGCAATCCATTGCGTAATCCCCATTTGTGGAAGTCTCCTAGTTGTTTGAGAAGAATGCACGCAGCTTCGAAGGCGCCGCCTTGAGCATCCGCGCACGCCCCAAAGTCATCATAATTATGCGCTCTTCGGGCTGGATGTTGCCGAGGCGCATTTCATAAAAGCCGTGATTTTAATCATGGCTTGCACGAAGAACGCCTCGGGAGCAGCCTTTACAAAAGCTCCGGCCGGCCGACGCGCATTTCTGCCTTGTCCGCACGCGCGCAGGCCGCAGTTTTCGTTTCGCCGCTCGATTCCCTGCCCGACGGCCTTGTCCGTACGCGCGCAGGCCGCAGGCTCGTCTGCTCGAGCGCAATTCCATTTTGCGCGCGCAAAGCGGCCGCATTCCAGGCACGGCAAGGAAAAATCCGCAGGCGGCGCCGTCAAAAAAGCCTGCTTTCGACAAGCGTCAGTCGGCCTATGTACTTTCTTCCGTTCGGACTTCGGAACAGCCGCTCACTTTTCCCGCGCCCGGCGCTTCGAGCCTGAAGATTTCGTCGCGGTAGCTGCGCAGCTCGCGGATGCTGTCGGCGATGTCGGCGAGCGCCTGATGCTTCGCGGGCGACGCATTGACCCACATCTTCGACGGCTCCCAGCGCTTTACCAGCTCCTTGATCGTCGAAACGTCGATCGAGCGGTAATGGAAGTACTTTTCCATTTGCGGAAGCCACCGCGCCATGAAGCGGCGGTCCTGGCCGATGGTGCTGCCGCACATCGGGCTCTTTCCCGGCGGCACGAAGCGGCGGAAAGTTTCGATGAAGATCTCCGCGCATCCGTCTTCGTCAATCGTGCTTTCAAGGCACCGCGCGACGAGGCCGGACTTCGTGTGCGTTTCGATGTTCCACGCGTCCATCGAGTCTAGAATTTCCTTGGGCTGACGAACGGCGACGACCGGCCCCTCGTGCAGAATGTCGAGATTTTTGTCCGTAATGATGGCGGCAACCTCAAGGACGCGGTTTACTTCGGGCTGCAGGCCCGTCATTTCCATGTCGATCCAAATGAGGTTGTCGTCGGCATAGCCGGGATCTTTGGAGATTTGCGTCATAAGACTGAAGTC
>CAZUXQ010000017.1:0-12551 GCA_964624425.1 uncultured Sutterella sp. | reverse complement strand
TCGGCTCGGACGTCGAAGTCGGCGCGCTCACCATCACGGATGATGGGTCTCTCCATCTCGAAGGCGCGCTGACCATATCCGAAGAGGGCGCGGCACAGATTGCCGGAACCGTTTCGGCCGAGGAACTGGCCGGATCGGGCTCGATTCAGATCGGCTCGGGAACGACGGCCGGCACGGTGGAAGTCGGCACGCTCTCCTCCACAGGACAGATCTTCCTGGATCCGGTCTGGGCCGGCGGCGAGAACTGGGGCGACGGCTCCTTCCTCATCGCCGATGAGGTGAAAGACGGAAAACTCAATGCCGGCATCGTCGTCGGCATGAACTCTTCCGTTGTGCTGGGCGGCACGAAGGAAGATGCCGTCGGCGCGGCCGAGAAGACGGGACTGGCTTACGGCAAGACCGGCATCGGCTCCATGATCTACATCGGCTCTGCGCTCACCGTCGAGGACGGCTATCTCGTGGCCAATCCGCTCTACACCAGCAGCAATCAGTTCGACTCTTCTGAGTGGGCGGGTTCCGTCACGCTCGGCAGCGGTTCGCTGCTCATCCTCAACGCGGCGGCTGCAGACAGCGAAAACGCCGTTCTGACGGCAAGCACCGTGAACCTGACGGAAGGCTCCTGCATCGCAGTGACCAACGTGCAGGCGACGGATGAAGCCGTGAAGCTCATCGCTGCTGATGATGACGGCTTCAGCTTCTTGAGCACGGACGACGCCGCGATGACGGATGAGCAGATTCAGGACTACCTCAGCAGCAGCATCCTCAGCACCAACGTCCTCTTCAGCGTGAACTTCAGCTTCGCGGACGACACTCTCTCCTACACGGCTTCGCGGAACGCAGCCGGCGAAGATGCGCTGATCGGACTCAAGTACGCCGGCATTCTCAATGCCTATGCTTCTCAGGGGAACGTCGACGTCGACTCGCCGGTGCGTTCCGAACGGTTCATGAGCCGGCTGATGAACTACTCGCTCTACGGCGCGTCCTCGGACAAGCAGGCCGTCGCAATCGGCAACCAGGCCGCCGCGCTGGCTGCAACGTCCGGCGTCTACAATGCCGCGCTCGACGCCTCCGGCCTGATGAACCGCTCGCTGGATCGCCGCATGTCGCTTGCCTGGGGCGCAGAACGCACTCTCGGCACGACGCTCTGGGCGGACGTGATCGGAACCGCCAACTCCGCGGATTCCCTCTACGGCTCCTCGGGCTACGACCTCGATCTCTACGGCGCGGTGCTCGGCGCCGATCTGGAGGTCGCTCCGAACGCCCTCCTGGGCGTCGCCCTGACGGTCGGCGCGGGCGACGGCAAGTCGAAGGGCGCCGCCTTCAAGACGGATCTGGACGTCGACTTCGCCGGCGTTTCGATCTACGGCAGCCGCCGCTTCGGCCGCTTCAACGCCAAGGCCGACGCCGGATTCATGCACGCCGAGTCCGACATATCGGCCCGCGCCTTCGGCATGTCCGTCGGCGACGACGGCGTGGCCGCGGATGCCTGGACCGTCGGCTTCGGCGCGGAATGCCGCTTCGAAGTCGGCTCCTTCGGCCTGATTCCCCACGTCGGCCTGCGATGGACGCATCTCGACGTCGACGGATACGAAGGCGCCTTCCGCACGGACTCCGACTCGATGAACATCTTCACGGCGCCCGTCGGCGTCGCCCTCACGGGCCGCATCGAAGCCGGCTCGTGGGACATCCTGCCCGTGCTGGACGTCTCCGTCGTCCCGAGCTTCGGCGACGACGAAGCCGCGAGCAGAATCCGCTGGGGCGGACTCTCGGAAACCGTCAGGACGAAGGTCGTGGACGATGCGCCCTTCCGCGCCTCGTTCGGCCTGAACGCTCAAAGCGGCAACTGGACGATCGGCGCGTCCTACGATCTCGGCATCGGCGGAGACGACCGTCTCGACAACGCCTTCGTTCTGCGCGCACGCTACTCCTTCTGAGCGCGGCGCTCCCCTTCGGCTCCCTGCCGCTGCGCGCGGCAGGGCCGCGGCAGCGGCGCCGGACGAGCCTCCCGTTCGGCGCCGCTGCCGCTTCAAAAGCCCTCCTCAGCCCTGCTCCGAGGCAGAAAAAATGCAGGCGAAAGCTCAACGCCGGCGCCGGAGTTCTATGCCCCCGCGTCCTCTTCTGACTTTGAGACTTCGGCGCCCAAGAAAAAGCGTCATCCCTTAACAACTAAGGGTTGGCGGCTAATTTGGATTTATTCCTGTCTTTAGACCGAAAAATTCCAGAAAACGTTTGGTTCCGGCAGGGTGCTCCGCCAAATTCCAGCAAAGCAAATCTGCATCAACCGCCGACGATGAAGCGATCGGCGAATGGCAGGCGCACGCTCAGCCGGCGGCGGATGCCTGCGAGCGACTCGAGAATTGAAAGCGGCTCCGTGCCGAGTGCGCGCATGACGGCCTCGACCGCCGATCCCGTTCCGCGAGCCGGTTCATTTGCGGCGCGGCAGCGTTCTGAAAGTCCCGTTCAGAGCCCGCCGCATCTTTTGCAGGCAGTCATGTCCATGCCTTAATTTTGGTAAAATTAAAGCCTTTGCCGCACTGCTTCAGAAGGCATTGCGGCCAATCCATTTTTACGGAGAGATCTGATGGTTCCTGCTGCTACGACAGTCGGAGGCTATCTCCAAAGTCTGCCCAACGATCGCCGCGTCGCCATGGCAAGAGTCTGCAGTATGATTCGACGCTCGGCTCGAGGCGTGCGCGAGAGCATGCGCTTCGGCCTGGCGTTTTACGAGCTTGACGGACCGATCTTTGCGGTCAAGTCTCACGAAAAGTCGCTCACGCTCTATTTCGCGGAAGAAAATGCCGCCCAAGGCAACGAAGCCAAATGGAAGGGGCTTGACCTTGCGCGCCGCTGCGTGGAATTCAAGGACTTGAACTGCCTGCCGCTCGACGTTGTGGAAGGCATTGTGCGCGCGTCGCTCAAGCTACGCCGCGCGCGTCCTGCCGAAGAACTGCCTTCTCAGTCCGATCTTCTTGAAATTTGGGGCATCCGCGAGGAAGAAGCTGCCGTTGCCCCCCCGATCGTCCGCATCGTCGTCAATCACGAAGAAGGCGCTCAGGAAGCCGGCAAGGCGGCCAAGTAAAGCCGAACGCTTCCAGCATAGAGCAAAGGCTCCGGGCCGACTCGGAGCCTTTGCTCTATGCACAGAACAGAACTTGCCCGACGCGTTTTCCTGAAGCTCAGACGTCTCTTTCTGCAGCCGCCGCTTTCTGCAAAAGCCTGTAGAGCGTCCTTTCGCTCACGCCGAAGCGCTTCGCAAGCGTCTTCCTGGACCCGCGCCACTCTCGTGCGGCTTCGAGAAGATTCGACTTCTCTTCGTCATTCAAATGCCGATGCCGGCGCATGCTCCGGCTCTGCCCGCTTGTCTCGCCGCCGGTCTTGATCGGACGGCCTTCTTCGAACAGATCCGCATCGAAAAGATCCGCCGAATTGATTTCAAGCGTTTCCGCAGCGCCTTCGCACGCCAGCAGCTTCGCGCGCGTCAGAAGGCAGGAAAGCTCCCGCACGTTTCCCGGCCACGCGCGCGAGCAAAGATAGTCGACGGCGTCTGCGCTCAGCGTTGCGCTCGGAGAGCCCGACCGCAGAATGATCGATGCAATCTCGGGAATGTCTTCCCGCCGCTCGGCAAGCGGCGGAATCTCGATTCTGTAGGTGGAGAGCCGGCAATACAGATCCGCTCGAAAGAGTCCTTCGGCCGCGCGCCTTTTGAGATCCATGCTCGTTGCGCAGAGAATTCGATAGTCGACGACGCGCGCTTCGGCAGTTCCCTTGCGGCGCACCATGCCTGTTTCCAGAAGCACGAGAAGGCGATGCAGCGTCTCCGGGCTCAAGACGCCGATTTCATCGAAATAAAGCGTGCCGCCGCCCGCGTTCACCAAACCGCCGACGCGTTCGCCCATTCGATTCTGCCGGCCGAAAAATTCATCGTCGAGCGCTTCTTCCGTGAGGCCGTCGCAGCCGATTGCGACGAAAGGCTGCGCGCCGCGGCGCGAATTCTCGTGAAGCGCCCTCGCGAAGCTCTCCTTGCCGCTCCCGGGCTCGCCCGAAAAGAGAACGGGAAGGTCAAGCTCGGTGACGCGGGAAAGGTCTGCCAAAACGCGTTTGGCGGCCGGGCTTTTTGCGACGACGCCCCAGGACGAAAAATCGAAGCCGCTCCGTTTGGAATCGGCCTGCTCCATAAAGTAGAGCGGCCGTCCGTCGGATGCCGGAATCGGCGTCACGCGCAGCTCGATGAAGCGCTCGCCCCCCGGAACGAGTTCGCGGCGAAGACACTTCGCCTCCCGATTTTCAACTGCCGCGCGGTCGAGCGGGCACTCCCAGCCGCACTCCGAGCAGCTGCGCGATTCATGAAAGAGCACTTCGTGGCATCGCCTGCCCTCGCAGTCTCGAGCGCCGTAACGGCGCCTGAAGGCCTTGTTCGCATAGGCGACCGTATAGTCCGAGCGAATGAAGAGGCGGGGATCGTCGAACGCGTCGAGAAGAGCGGTCAAGCTGCTGGATACTGCCATTATTTCTGCCGAATATTATTTGTCAGCCGCCAATTCTGCCATTTCCAAAAACTTGCCGTCAACAGCCCTTTCCCGCGCGGCGCCGCGCAGCAAGTTCAAAAGGACTGCGGCTAAGATTAAGCTGAGATTTTTTCTTGGACATTTCACCTGCTTATGAAAGAAAAGCTTTCGGCGGCGGCGAATCGCCGGTCCCGCCTGCTCGTCGAAATCGCGCTGGTCGTAGCCGTGAAGCTTTTTGCCGTTTTCTGCCTCTGGTACGGCTTCTTCAGTCCGGATCACCGGACTGCGGTCACGCCGGAGTCGATGGGAGAACAGCTTCTCGGCCCGCAGCCTCGGAGCGGCGGCTCTTAGCGAATCCCGCTTGCAGCTCTTGCACAACAACCACCACTTCAGGAACCGTCTTCAATGATTCCATCTGATCTTGTCGACTTGTCGCGACTGCAGTTTGCCCTGACGGCGATGTACCACTTTTTGTTCGTGCCGCTGACGCTCGGGCTCTCCTTCATGCTTGTCGTGATGGAGGCGACGTACGTCATTACGGGCAAAGAGGTCTACAAGGACATGACCCGCTTTTGGGGCAAGCTCTTCGGCATCAACTTCGCCTTGGGCGTTGCCACCGGCATCACCATGGAGTTCCAGTTCGGCACGAACTGGGCCTACTACTCGCACTACGTGGGCGACATCTTCGGCGCCCCGCTGGCGATCGAAGGCCTCATGGCCTTCTTTTTGGAGTCGACCTTCGTCGGCCTGTTCTTCTTCGGCTGGGACCGCCTCTCGAAGGGCAAGCACCTCTTCGCCACGACGATGATGGCGCTCGGAACAAACCTGTCGGCCCTGTGGATTCTCGTTGCCAACGCCTGGATGATGAATCCGGTCGGCTCCGAATTCAATTTCGTCACCATGCGCATGGAAATGACGAACTTCTGGGCGGTTCTCTCGAGCGAATGGGCTCAGGCAAAGTTTCTCCACACCGTTGCAGGCGGCTACATGACCGGCGCCTTCTTCGTGATGGGCATCTCGGCCTATCATCTCCTGCACCGCCAGGACGTCAAGTTCGCTCTTTCGAGCTTCCGCCTCGCCGCCGTCTTCGGCGCCGTCGCGACGCTCATCACGCTCCAGATGGGCGACGAATCGGGCTACCTCGTCGCCCGCGACCAACCCACGAAGATCGCCGCCATGGAAGCCGCTTGGGAAACGGAACCGGCTCCCGCTCCGCTTCTTCTCTTCGCGCTCCCGAATCAGGAGGCCCAGGAAAACGCGCTTGCAGTCAAGTTCCCGTGGCTCATGGGCCTCATGGGCACGCGCACGCTCTCGACCCCGATCCCCGGCATCAAGGAGCTCGTTGCCGATGCCGAAAAGCGCGTCGTCAACGGCCAGAAGGCCGTCGCGCTTCTTGATCGGCTTCGCGCCGATCCGGAAAACGAAGCGCTTCGCAGCGGCTTCGCGGCCGTGAAGGACGACCTCGGCTTCGGTCTTCTCCTGAAGCGCTACACGGACGACCCGGCTTCCGCAACGCCCGAAATGATCAAGCAGGCCGCCGCCTCAACGGTGCCTGGCGTCAGCGCGATGTTCTGGAGCTTCCGCCTCATGGTCGGCTGCGGCCTCGCCATGGCGCTCGTCGTCGTGCTCGGCCTCGTTTTCTCTCTGAAGAAGACTCTTGCCGAAAAGGCTTGGTTCCAGCGCATTGCGCTCATGGCGATTCCGCTCCCGTGGCTTGCGAGCGAAGCCGGCTGGTTCGTCGCCGAATACGGCCGTCAGCCGTGGACCATCTACAACGTGCTGCCGACGCATCTCTCGGTGTCGTCCTTGAGCGCCGGCGAAGTGCTCGGATCGCTCGTCGGCTTCGCGTGCCTCTACACGGCGCTCCTCATCGTTGAAATGTGGCTCATGATCCGCTTCAGCAAGATGGGGCCGAGTTCGCTCGGCACCGGCCGCTATCACTTCGAACAAAAATAAGGCCTAGAGGACACTGCCATGGAATACATCATTCTCAAAGTCATTTGGTGGCTCTTTATCGGCGTCCTTCTGGTCGGCTTCGCCGTCATGGACGGCCATGACATGGGCGTCGGCACGCTGCTGCCGTTTCTCTCGAAGGACGATGCGGAACGCCGCGTCATGATCAATTCCGTCGCGCCGCATTGGGACGGCAATCAGGTTTGGCTCATCACCGGCGGCGGCGCCATGTTCGCCGCATGGCCGCTCATGTACGCCGCCGCCTTCTCGGGCTTCTACTGGGCCATGCTCATCGTGCTCGCGGCGCTCATCTTTCGCCCGGTCGCCTTCGACTACCGAAGCAAGATCTCGGGCGCCAAGTGGCGCTCCTGCTGGGACTGGCTCCTTTTCTGCGGCTCCGCCGTCCCGCCGGTCATCTTCGGCGTCGCCTTCGGCAATCTTCTCCAAGGCGTTCCCTTTGAAATCGATGCGGCGATGCGTCCGGTCTACACGGGTAGCTTCTTCGGGCTTCTCAACCCGTTCGGTCTCCTGTGCGGCGTGCTTTCGCTCTGCATGATCGTCTTTCACGGCGCGAACTTCCTCGTTCTGCGCACCGAAGGCGGCCTGCAGGCGCGCGCCGCCAAGACCGCGCAGCTTGCGGGCCTTCTCTCGGCCGTCCTCTTCATTCTGGGCGGCGTCTGGGTTTGGGCCGGCATCGACGGCTACGTCGCGACTGCGGGTCTTGATCCGGCCGGTCCTGCGAACCCGCTCGCCAAGACCGTCGAGCTTCGGGCCGCCGCCTGGTTCAGCAACTTCGGCGCCTGCCCGGTTCTGTGGGTCGTGCCGCTTCTCGGCGTGCTCGGAACGCTCGGCGGCGCCGCGATGATCAAGTCCGGCAGGGCCGGACTCGCGTTCGCATGCTCGTCGGCGGCGCTTCTCGGCATCATCCTGACTCCGCTCGTCGCGATGTTCCCGTTCGTCATGCCGTCTTCGACGATGCTCGGCGCGAGCCTTACGCTTTGGGACTGCACGAGCTCGATGCTTACGCTGGCGATCATGCTCGGCGTCACGCTCGTCTTCCTGCCGATCGTGCTCGCCTACACCGGCTGGGCCTACAAGGTGATGAGCGGCAGGCTGACGACCGCCTTCATCGCCGAAAACGACAAGTCGCTCTACTGAGCGCAACGCGCCGGGCGTCCGTCAAGAGCGCCCGGACTTCAGAAACCTTTTCTTCAGGGAAATGAAATATGGCTTATTTCTACTGGCTGGCAAGCGCCGCCTTCGCCGTCATTCTCGCCGCCACGGTCGAATCGATCGTCGGACGCGATGAATAAGGATGCGGAAAAGACGCCCTGCGCCGAGAAGCCGGCGGGACCCTTCTGGGCAAGAGCCGCGTCCTTCGCGGCCGCAGCGGCGCTGATGCTCGTCATCGTCGTCTATCCCCGCGCGATCGCGGCCGACGGCGCGAGCGTGCCGCACGGCGCACTCGTCGGTCTTCTCTGCGGCATGAGCGTGCTCTGGATCTACGGACTCGGCTTCGTGCCGCGCAGCTCCATCCTGCGCAAACTCTTTTCGCCCATCGTCGGGTGGCTCTTCGCCGTCGTTTTTTCAAGCTGGATCTTCCTGCGATGACCACAAATGAATCCCGTTCGGCCAGCTCTTCCTTCTACGATTTGATAGGAGGCAAAAGCGGACTGAACGCGCTCGTCGCAAACTACATCCGAGCGCTGCGGACGCGTGCGGAAGCATCGGATCTGCTTGCGCTCTTCGAAGGACGTTCGCTCGAGCGCTACGAGATGCGTCTCGAAGAGTTTTTGAGCGGCTGGCTCGGCGGTCCGGCGCTCTACCAGCACCGCCACGGCCTCCCGATGCTTCGCGAAGGACACCGCAGCATCCGCATCGACGCGAAGCTCAAGAACGCCTGGCTTCTCTGCATGCGCGACGCAATCGACGCATCCATCGAAGACGAAGCGCTGCGGCTCAAGCTCTTCGGCGCGTTCAGCAGAATGGCCGAAAGCCTCGTGAACCAAGCCTGACGCGCGCCGGAAGCGAACTGCGCGGCCTCAACGCCGCGCAGCTTTTCCTTCATCTTCTCTCAGCGAAAAGCGTCAGTCTTTCGCGCGCTCGCGCTTGAGCCACGCAAGATCGAGCTGCACGCTGCCGCTGCCGCCGCTCACCCAGCAGGTGCCGTCCTGAATAGTGATCGAGAGACGCATGCTTCGCGAGCACATCTTCGAAAGCGCCTCAACCTCTGCATCCTGAACGCAGGCGACGGACAATTTGGAGATCTTTCCGAATTCGCCCTCGTTCGAGCGCCACCAGCGATCGATTTTGTTTTCGTCGTAGGCGAGCACCGCGACGTGATCGCTTTTCCCCGCCGCCTTGCGAAGCGCGCGCACGTTCGGCGTGCCGAGCTCAACCCAAATGCGGATTGCGCCCGTATCGTCAATCTCCCAAAGCGCCGGTTCGCCTTCAGTCGACAATCCTCGGCCGAATTCCAAATGCCCGCCGGCATGCATGGCAAAGGCAAGAATGCGCAGCATCAGGCGCCCTTCCGTTTCGGAAGGGTGCCTTGCAACAGTAAGCACGTGCTCTGCGTAATAGCCTCGATCGATATCCGAGATGTCGACCGCGACCTTATGCACCGTTGCGCCCAGCGTCATGAAAGTCCTTCTTCAGCCTTGCCTGCATTGCGCCCGCACGCGTCCGGCAGCGGGCAGGAAGTGAAGTATAAAGCGCCGGCGGCTCGAAGCCGCAAGCGCTTTTCGGACGCTTTGTCGAAGGTGCTCTGCATCGGGAGGGATTCGCGCTTCCAAAAGCTGCAGGAAGCCGCGCGCGATGCGGCAGGCGATCCAGATCCCTAGAGCCGGACGGCCGCAGGTCCAAATAAAGAATCCGATGCCGCAGAAAACGAGCAGTCCTCCCGCGACCCAAACGAGAACGAGGGCAAGCGCCGCGTACCAGAACGTGCGGATCTGCCGGGTGAAATGCGTTTCGAGCCGGGTTCCCGCCGCAACGCCGCGGAAAATGCAGCGGAGAGCAGCCGCAACGGAAGGCGTCGAAAAGACGAAGGCGCCCGCAATCGACGCCCCGAACGAAATGAAGCCCGCGGAAATCGAAAGCGCATGGACGATGCCGGCGGCAATCCAGACGCCGCGAGAAGGTTCACGGCATTGAATGTTCGTCACTGCCGCATCGTTCGTTCGGAGAAATCGGCAATAATGCCTGCATATTGAACATTTTGGAAAAATGTTTCGCGAACTCCTCGACTGGGCGGCGCCGATCGCCGCGCTTCTTTCCTTCCTTGACGGCGGCATCGGACCAGCCGCCGCAGGCATTGTGCGCTTCGCCCGCGCCGAACAGGGCGGCGCGCCGCTTTTCGACGCGCTCTTCTGGTCCGCCGCAGCCGGCAGCGCCCTTCGCGCCATCGTTCTCTTCGAGCTCGCGAGGCGAGGCGTGCCCGCGCGTCCGGAATCTTCAGGCAAGATCCGGATGCGGCTCGAAAAATTCGGCGCTCCCGCCGAGTTTCTCGAGCTCTGCGCATTACAATGCTGCTTTGCATTCCGCTGGGCGCTTCCGCTCAATTGCGGACAAGCCCGGATGTCCAGGCTTCGGTTTTGCGCCGCCGCGCTCATCGGCAATTTCTGCTGGTCGGCGCTTTTGTATGCTGCGGCCTACCATCTGACGGCCGCGAACTTCCCCGGCGAGCTCGGACGGCTTGAAGCCGTCCGGACGCTCCCGGGACTGCTGCTGACTGCAGTCGTGTTTGCCGTCGTTGCGCGAACTGCCGCCGCAAGATTCGTTTCGCGCCATGCACAAAAAAATTGAGCAATCCTGATCGTAGAAGACGATGAAATGATCGGCGAAAGCGTCGTTGCCGGCCTCGAAAGCGAAGACTATGCCGTCGATTGGGTCAAGGACGGCGATTCCGCCTTGATTGCCATCAATACGACGGCGTTTTCGCTCGTCGTTCTCGACCTGGGACTCCCGGGAAAGGACGGCCTTCAGGTTCTGAAGGAAATGCGGGCCCGCCGCAATCCGACGCCCGTTCTTGTGACGACCGCCCGCGACACGGTCGACGACCGCATCAAGGGGCTCGACAGCGGCGCGGACGACTATCTGATCAAGCCCTACGACCTCGACGAGCTTTCCGCACGCATCCGGGCGCTTCTGCGCCGTTCCGCAGGCCGCGCCGACCCGATCATCGAGCGCGGCGAACTGCGCATTTCGCCCGCGACGCGCGAAGTGACGTACAAGGGCCAGCCCGTCATCCTCTCGTCGAAGGAGTACGCGCTTCTTGCGGCGCTTGCCGAACGCCAAGGCGTCGTATGGAGCCGCTCGCAGCTCGAGGAGAAGCTCTACAACTGGGACAACACGGTGGGCTCGAACGCGATCGAAGTGCACATCCATCACCTGCGCAAGAAGCTTTCGGACAGCGCCATCAAGACCGTCCGCGGCGTAGGCTACCTGCTCGAAACCTAACCGCTCGACATCTGCCCGACATTCTTTTCGATGACCTCCATTCGTCGAAAGCTTCTCATCACCCTGATCGGAGCGCTTCTTGCCGCCGGCTTCACGGCGGCGACGGCCACCTTTTTCTCCGCGCAGGCTGAGTTCAACAGCTTCCTCGACGCGCATCTCAAGGAAATCGCCGAATCGCTGGGCGAGTCGGTCTGGCAGAGCATGCCCATCAACTCGCCCGACCGCCTCATGATCTTGGGTGACGCGCCGGCCTATCAAATCATCGTCCAAGTCTACGACTCGACGAGCAACAGCCTGTGGCAGCGCGAAGGAACGCCCGCGCTGCCGCTCCCCGAAGGCCCGGGCTTCACGCTCGAGAAGGTCGGCGGCAAAACCTGGCGGACGTATTCGGTCGCGGCCGGACCGCTCATCATCACGGCCGGCCAGGACATGGCCGAGCGGACCGAGCTCGCCGCAACGGCAGCCTTCCGCATTCTGCAGCCGCTCTGCCTGCTGATTCCCTTCATTGCAATCGCCGTATGGATCGTCGTGGCCGCGGGCCTCGCCCCGCTTGACCGCACCGCACGATCGGTTGCCCGCCGCTCCCCCGCTTCGCTCGAACCGATTTCCACGAAGGCGCTCCCGACGGAACTCGCCGGCCTCGTCAACGCCGTCAACCAGCTTCTCGAGCGTCTCAAGGAGAGCCTTTCCGCGCAGCAGCGGTTCGCCTCGGACGCGGCGCATGAACTGCGCACGCCGCTCACCGCCCTGAAGCTTCAGGTTCAGCTGGCGCAGCGCGCCAAGACGCCCGAAGCGCAAGCCAAATGCTTTTCGCGCCTCCATGAGGGCATCAACCGCGCCACGCGTCTCGTGCAGCAGCTTCTCACGCTTGCGCGCCTTGATCCGGACGCTTCGAAAAAGCCCATGAACACGATCGAGCTCCATTCGCTCATAGCGAGCATTCAGGAAGAAATGGCGCCGATCGCGCAGCAAAAGAACATCGTCATCACAACGGACGCTTCGCCGGCCACGATCGACGGCATGGAAGACGCCGTCCGGCTGATGATCGCGAACCTGACCGACAACGCAATCCGCTACACCCCGAACGGCGGCCGGATCAAGCTCGCGACCCGCGTCGACAAGGGCTTCTCGATCGTCGAAATCGCAGACAACGGTCCCGGCATCCGCCCCGAAGAGCGCCAGCGCGTATTCGACCGCTTCTATCGCGCGCTCGGCACCAAAACTTCGGGCACGGGCCTGGGGCTCGCCATCGTGAAGCGCATCGTCGACATTCATCACGGCAGCATCGTCATCGACGACGGCCTCGACGGCAAGGGCGCCGCCTTCCGCCTCACATTCCCGCTCCTCGGCGCCTCGCATCGCCGGAATTCCTGAGAGCGGCCGCAATTTTCGGCTTCTGTTACAACTTTAACTTCCGCTAAACAGGAAGGTTTTTCCCCCGCGTTCTCTGCCGGGAAAAATGGAATAGATTATCGGCATAGAAAAAATCAAGCGCGCAGTCCGCATGATTCGGAGGCCTTCTTCCCGAAGCCGCCCTGCGCGAAGCGGAGAACAATCAAAAGATGCTAAAAACAAAACTTGCCGGGACGTCTTTGGCCGTTGCCGCAGCGGCCGCCGTCGCCATGGCGGCCT
>CAZUXQ010000016.1:0-13719 GCA_964624425.1 uncultured Sutterella sp. | reverse complement strand
CGAGGCGGCTGCGCGCAATCTCATCGAAGATCTGCGGCTGCCGGAAAAATTCGCGCTTCTGGCTCCGATAGCCCGAGGCCTTCATCATGGGAAGGAAAAGCACTGGAAGCACTTCGACGCGCTTTGCGCGCCTCTTCGCGACCGCGGCATCGAACCGATCATCTTCCCGTCGCCGCATGAAGAAGCCGAATGCAGGGCTGCCTGTCCGACTGCCCGAATTTGTCCTCCGACGACGCTCGGCAACTATGCCGCTCTGGCGAAGCTCTCTCAGCTGGTTGTCGCAAACGACTCCGGCATCAGCCACATTGCGGCAGCTGTCGGCGCCAAACAGATCATGCTGGCAGGCGTAACGAACACGCGCCGCACCGGTCCGTGGAATCCTGCCGCCAAAATCGCCGGCAGAGAAGGATGCTGGCCGACCGTTGACGACGTCGTCGGCTTGATTGATTCAGCTCTCAGCTGAATCAGGCATTTCCGCTTGACAGAATGCGCGTCCCCGTCTTGAATCATGGCGGGGCTTTTCTTATTTGTTGATCCTCATCAAGCTTTTCCCGTAAAAGAGATTCCCCAAGAATAATCGCCATTTTTCCCCGATCAATGAACGACCTTCATTCCTTGGGCTTGCTTTCGGCGTGAATTTTCCTCCGAACGGCGTCTTCATCAAATAGTCGACGTAAGCGCCGTTGAAAGGCTCGCAGCGCCTGAACTCCCACGGCTTGTAGCGTCCGGCATAGTGAACAATGCCGAAGGATTTGCGGGCCTCTGAAACATCTGCAAAGCGCTTTCTCTGTCGATACACGCGAAAGTTGAAGCCGTACACGGCAGGCATTGCATTCCACTTGCTGGGCAGGATCTCCCAGTTGTCCTTAAAGAGCATGTTGAGCACGTCCTGATCATGGCTTCTGAAAGACCGGGACAAAGCCAGCTTCATTGCCTTTTGATCGATTCCCGCCTCCCGCCACTTTTTCAGATCGACCAAGAGCATGCCGGCATTGAAGTAGAGGCTGTCTTTCGAAAGGCCCAGCTCCCTCATCTTTTCGCCGAAGTTGTTTTTCGAAACGACCATGCCGTGGTCAATTGCCGCGCCGATGATCTTGCCGTTCAGCGGGATATTCCAAAGCTCCGCGATGTCGGAAAACGCCACCATGTCGCTGTCGAGGTAGATGCAGCGTTCGACGGATGCAGGCAGCGCTTCGAGCCTGTAATAAGTCGCCGCCGTCAGCTGATTCGAGACATAGACGGACTCAAGCTTCCCGGAATCGACTTCCAGGAAGGTCAGACCGGCCTTGAAGCCGTCGACGATTTGCAAAAGCCTGCCGCGATTTTCCGGATGAATGCCGCCGTCAATCAGATGGAATGCAATGCGCTCCGGCGTCTTGGCCGTCGACAAGATCGACATCATCAGAACGCCTGCGGGCTGCGCGAAGTTGTCGTCGCAGGACAAAACGATATTGACGGGTTGATCCATTTGGCCTATTCCAAAATGCGAATTTGATCAGCGGGCATTCCTGCGAAGAATATGCTCCGCCACCTTCTTTTCAGCATCAGAAACCTGCCTGCCGCTCAGCATGCGCGCAATTTCGGCAACGCGGCCTGCCTGATCCAAAACGGATATTTGCGTTTCTACGATGCTTTCATCAGAGCTCTTCGCCGCCTGCCAGTGCTGATCCGCAAAACCGGCAATCTGCGGAAGGTGCGTAATGCACAAAATCTGATGGTCTCGAGAAAGTTCCCGCAGCTTTTCTCCTACGCGTTCCGCTGCGGCTCCGCCGATGCCGACATCCGCCTCATCAAAAATGACCGTTGAAGGCAGCGTCTCGGGCGCGATTGTTGCCGCTCCCAGATTCAAGCGGGCAAGCTCGCCGCCGGAAGCAGTTTTGCCCAGGGAATCGAGAGGTATCGACGGATGGCTCGAAAAATAAAATTCGCACCGATCGCATCCATTCGACGAAGGCTCGCCTTGAGAAATTCGCGCTTCGAATGTTGCGTGCTCCAGCGAAAGCTCTCGAGCCGCCTGCGTCAAGCGCCTTGAAAAATCGCTCGCCGCAGCCGCTCTCATTGCCGTCAGTCTGCCGGCGGCGGCATCGAATGCATCCTTGGCGTCTCGAACTCTTGCCTGCAAAAGGCCTGTATTTTGCTGCTCGTCGATGGCGCGCAGATCATTCTGCACCTTTTCGTAGTAGTCGAAGAGATTTTCAGGATCGACCTTGTACTTCAGAGACAAATCGAAATATTGCGACACGCGGGCGTCCAATCTTTCAAAAGACCCTTCGTCGCAGTCAAGACGATCGAGCTGAGCATCAATGCCTTTTGCCGCCTCTTCGACAAATTCCGCAGCCGCTTCAAGCGGAGCAGCCAGATCGGCCAGCTTTTGATCGTACTGAGACAGCGATTCGAGCTTGGCTTGCGCGCGTCCGATCAAATCCATTGCCGAACGGCCGCCCTGACGAAGAACGGCGGAGATATTCTGAAGCCCTTCCATCAACGCTGATCGATTCATCAGCCGCGCATGTTCCGCATTGATCCTTTCCCATTCGCCGGCCTTGGGGTCCAGTTCGTAGAGCTCTTCGGAAATCCACTCGAGCCGCTCCTTCTTCATCATCAGCGCCTCACGGCCGGCTTCGGCTTCGCGCAGCGCGCGCTCTTTCTGCTTCCAATCGGAATACGCGGCGGCCGCAGCCTTCACGGCGTCGGCATGTCCTCCGAAGGCATCGATCAGGGACAATTGGCGAGCGGGATCAAGAAGCGCGAGGCAGGCGTGCTGGCCATTGATTTCTACGAGACGTTCGCCCAACTCCTTCAACTGATGAATGGTCGCCGGAACGCCGTTGATCCATCCGCGAGAACGACCGGAACGGTCGATTGTCCGGCGCAGGAGAAGTTCGTCGTCTTCGTCGAGCCAGTCATTGGCCTCAAGCCATTCTCCGGCGGCGTCCGTCAAGGAAAACGCAGCGGAAAGCTCGGTTTTGTCCGCCCCGGTCCGGATCGCGCCGGCATCCGCCCTCGCCCCCAAGATCAGCCGAAGCGCGTCAATCAAAATGGACTTCCCGGCGCCGGTTTCGCCGGTCAGCACCGTAAGCCCGCCTTCAACCTCCAAATCCAGACGATCGACGATGACGAAGTTGCGGAGGCTAAGCGATGTCAGCATGGGCGGCCTCAGGATTTCTTGCCGGAAACGCCGTCGATTCCCGGATGAGAAAGAGCTTCGGCCGCCGCACGAAGATCGGGACTCGCATGTTCGGCTTCGCCTTTGGGCATGAAGTTCCAATTAAGCTTGCGGCGCAGCAGCTCGAAGTAGTCGTAATCGCGCGGGTGAAGCATTTCGATCGTGCATTCCGACCTCGAAATCCTCACGACGTCGCCGGGATGAACATCGCAGAATTCCTGCATGTCGAAGTAGGCGACGGCATCTCTGGCATCCAAGAGCTCAATTGCAATGAATGAGTCGGCCGGAAGGACGATCGGACGATTCGAAAGCGTATGCGGCGCCACGGGAACGAGGGTGATGCCTTCGAGCGAAGGATGCAGAATCGGTCCGCCCGACGCCAAGGAATAGGCGGTAGAGCCGGTCGGAGTCGAACAAATGATGCCGTCGGCCGATTGACTGGCCATCTGACGGCCGTTCACGCAGATGATGATGTCGATCATGCCGCCGGCCCGGCCGTGGGTGATGCCGAGATCGTTCACCGCCAGCGACTCGCAGATCACCCTGCCTGCGCGAACCACTTCGCCTTTCAAGAGGCGGCGCTTGTCTCGAATGCATTCGCCTCGAAGAACCGCCGGCAGCGCCGTCGGCATATCGTCAAGAAGAATGTCCGTGATGAAGCCCAGGCGGCCGGCGTTGACGCCCACAATCGGTTTTCCGAACCGTGCAATATCGCGAGCTACGCCGAGCATCGTGCCGTCGCCGCCCAAAACCACGGCGGCATCGCAGCGCGCCCCAAGTTCCTGTCGGGAATACCCCCTCTCATTCAGGACCGGCGCAGCGCGTTGATCAAGAAAAACCTCGAACTTTTCCGAGGTCAGCACGCTCGCCAGCTGAGAAAGGGATTCAGGAAGCGCTTCCGTCGGCTTGACGAAGACCGCTACTTTTCGAATGTTCGGGTTCTGCATGTCTGTTTGGCGTCTTATTTGCAAAGATCCGCAGGCGCGCCGACCCGGCCTTTGCGTCCGCCGCTCTCATTCAACAAGCCAAGTATAGCGGCAGAGAAAAAACGGCTCCGCCCTTTCACGAAGGGAGGAGCCGCTTGATGCTCGATGAAGAACAGCAGGCGCCTGCCGTCAGCCGGCTTCCTTTTCGTTCGAGCTACGCGTCCCGCGCACCGACAGCAACGGCATGGAAGCCGGCGTCGACGTAGATGATGTCTCCCGTGATGCCGCTTGCAAGATCTGAGAGCAGGAACGCGGCCGTATTGCCGACTTCCTGAATCGTCACGGTGCGGCCGAGCGGAGCCGCATGCTCCATGATCGAAAGAAGCTTCGAGAAGTCCTTGATCCCCGACGCGGCCAGCGTCTTGATCGGGCCGGCAGAAATGGCGTTCGCGCGAATGCCCTTCGGCCCCAGGCTCGCGGCAAGGTAGCGCGCAGAAGCCTCAAGCGCCGCCTTGGCAAGCCCCATCGTATTGTAGTTGGGAACAACGCGTTCGCTGCCGAGGTAGGTAAGCGTCAGAACGGAGGCCCGGCGCCCTTCCATCAGCGGCAGGCAGGCCTTGGCGAGAGCCGGATAGGAATAGGCGGAGATATCCATTGCGATCCTGAAGGATTCGCGAGAAAGACCGTCTAGGAAATCGCCGGCGATGGCTTCGTGAGGCGCAAAGCCGATCGAATGGACAAGACCGTCGAGACCGCCCCAGGCATCCTTCAGCGCGGACGCGACATTGGCGATGTCTTCATCGCTGCCGACATCCATCGGCAGGCAGATGTCGCTGCCGAATTCTTTCGCAAATTCCGTCACGCGGGTGCGGAAGCGTTCGCCGACATAGGTAAAGGCGAGTTCGGCGCCTTCGCGGCGGCAGGCGTCGGCAATGCCGTAAGCAATGGGGCGGTTGGAAATAACACCCGTAATAAGGAGCTTCTTGCCGGAAAGAAAACCCATGACCTTCCTCTTTATGTGTAGATGGTTGTTCCCTGCCTTTCTGCCGAAGCAGCATCGCGGCAGCTCCGGC
Source organism: uncultured Sutterella sp. (assembly GCA_964624425.1). Classification (GTDB taxonomy): domain Bacteria; phylum Pseudomonadota; class Gammaproteobacteria; order Burkholderiales; family Burkholderiaceae_F; genus Sutterella. Next base: position 8,554 of record CAZUXQ010000016.1, on the reverse strand, counting down.
ATTGCTTCCGAAGCTCGCGTCGGCGCATCTTTGGCGGCAGTTCCGATTTTGAGCGCCGAACAGGGAGAAGAATTTTGCGGCGAACTTGTCATCCGGGCAGAAAGCGCTGCATTTCAGGGATTGAAGCATGCCCCGAGCTCGACGCTCAAGATTCGTCGAGCCGGCATTCTCCCGAAACAAACATGCCGCACATTTTAGGCAATTCGCCGAATTTGTTCGATCCGCCGCCCTTCACTCGAATGAATTCATCGAAATTTAGCGCAAAAATGGCTCTTGATCTTCACGCAAACGGATGATGGAGCGCGATGCGGCAAAACGTACGGCTACGGCAGCTGAAGCTTCTGTCCAATGCGAAGCGTATTGCCGCTGAGCTTATTGACCGACTTGAGCTTCGCGATCGTCGTATCGAACCGGCGGGCAATGCTCGAAAGCGTATCCCCCGAACGAACGATGTAAGCGCTCGCTTTCGCCGGTTCTCTTGATTTGTCCGCATTCTCGGCATCCGCCTTCGCATCAGCTTCCGCCACGGCAATGCGGGAGGCCGTGGCGGGAATGACCAGCTTCCGGCCCACTCTCAGACTGCTGCCTCGCATCCCGTTGGCCGCACGGAGCTTCGCGACGCTGACGCCGTAGCGCTCGCCGATGCCGGAAAGAGTATCGCCGGACCTGACGACATGAATCTGAGACTTCGGCTGCAGATTGTCGGCTTTGGCCGGCTCGGCAGGCGCCGCCGGGATTTCAAGCTTGTCGCCGACTCGAAGCGTATTGGACGTCAAGCGGTTGGCGCGCTTCAGGCGAACGACCGAAACGCCGAAGCGCGAAGCGATGGACGAAAGCGTATCGCCCGACTTCACTGCGTAGACGGCGGAACTCGGCTGCGCATCGTCGCCCGCCTTCGGAATGCGCAGACGCTGTCCCGGGCGAATGACATTGCCCCGGATGCGGTTCGTCATCCGCAGCGATGCAACCGGCACGCCGAACTTCGCCGCGATGCCGCCGAGCGTATCCCCGGACTTGACCGTGTAGATCGCATGCTGCGCACCCTGGTTCCGGCCGGCAGTCTTGGCTATCGGCGCGCGCTCCACATTCGGAACGGTCAAAATCAGCCGCTGTCCGATTCTCAGGCGATCCGACCGCAAGCGGTTGCCCGCCGCAATCGACTTCGTCGTGATGCGCCAGCGACGAGCAATGCCCGAAAGCGTATCGCCGGAACGCACTCGATAAGTCACGCGGCGCCAAGTTGTCGCGGGCGAAAGCCGAAGCTCGGCATCCGCCTCTTCAGCGGAAATATCCGCTTGATCATCGCCTTGCGCAAGGACGAGAAGCGTCGAATTCGGCAATACCTTTCGTCCGGACGGAATGCCGTTCACTTCTCGAAGATGCGATTCCGTCATGCCGGCGCGAGCCGCCACGGACTCAAGCGTTTCGCCTTCCTTGAGCTTGTATGTCGACCATCTCGAAAGCGGCTGGCCGCTGTCCATCCAGCTTGCGAGGTTGTCGATGAAGAAATCGACGCGATCGGCCGGCAGCAGCATGATGTTGTTGTGCGCGGCGACGATCACCGGAAGCTTGTAGCTCGGATTGAGCGCGCGGAACTCCTTTTCCGGCATGCCGGCAAGTTCGGCGGCCGTCTTCACGTCAATGTCGCGAGGCTTCGTGACGCGAACGAAGAAAGGTTCGTCTCCAACGTCCGGCAGCTCGATGCCGTACTTCTCGGGATTCGCAATAATCCGCTTGATGGCCTCAAGCTTGGGAACATAATTGGCGGTTTCCGCCGGCATTTTCAAATGCGCATAGTCGGCCGGCCGCCTTCCTGCCTTCGCTCTGCTGATTGCGCGCTGAACGCTGCCCTCGCCCCAGTTGTAGGCGGCCAGAGCGAGATGCCAATCATTGAAGAGGCCGTACAGATATTCAAAGTAGTCCAGAGCGGCCCGCGTGCTCTCGAGCACATCGCGGCGGTCGTCGCGCCAAAGATTCTGCGCCAGCTCGTATTCCCTGCCGGTCGCCGGCATGAATTGCCAAAGGCCGGCCGCTTTCGCGCGAGAAAGCGCCTCGGGCTGGAAAGCGCTTTCCACGAAAGGCAGCAGCGCAAGCTCGAGCGGCATATTTCTCGCTTCGATCTCCTCTACAATGTTGTAGAGATACAGGCTTGCGCGCGACGTCATGCGTCCCAGATACGCCGGGTCATTGCTGTAGCGCTTGATCCATCGGTCGACAAGCGGAGATTCGAAATCCGGAATTCCGTAGCCTTGGCGAATTCGCTCCCAAACGCTGCCGGGAATTCGATCCGGCGCTGCCGACTGATCCGACGAATCGTCGCCCGCATGAAAAGAGCCGTCCGCTGCTGAAGCCGCATCATTCGGCTGCCGCGCCTCCGCTTCGTCGTTGAGCCCTGCCTGAGCCGTGCCGGCCGCGAAGCAAAATGCCGTCAGCAATGTCAGAAGACGAATGCGGAAATGCGCCATGGGAGAAACCATTCAACGAATAGAAAGCCGGATTCAGGCACGGCTTCGTTCTGACGGAAGGAACTTCGAAAACAAAGCCGGGAGCAGCATCAAGGATAATTTGTTAATGTTACCGCCTCGCGAGCGTCATTCCATTCTCAGAGCCGAATTTTGATTGCATCCTGCATGCATCATGAAGAAACGAAATGTTTCTTCTCGGATCGGTTCGGCGAACCCGAGTCCTCTCGATTTTCGGCATTCTTTCGTTTGCCGCATCCGGTGTCATCCCGTCGTCAGCCATTTTTCATTCAGCCAAGCCATGCCGCCTCGCCTTTCATTCGACGAATTTCTCACGACAGCCCCCGGCCGGCTTCTTGTCGAGTGGGAGAGCCGGGAATTCGGCAGTCTCGTCGAAGACGTCTTCGGAAGCCATGCGCTTCAGATCGGCAGTCCGGCGCTTCACACGCTTCAGGCCAACAGAATCCATTCCAAATGGCTTATTGCGCGCCCTGATCCGAAACGAGCCTCAACGGCACGGCCGTTCAGCATTCCGCTGATTGAAGCCGACCTCGAAGCGCTGCCGGTCGCCGGCGAAAGCATTGATCTCGTCACGATGCCGCATGCGCTCGACTTTTCTCGAGAACCGCAGCAAGTTCTCAGAGAAGCCGTGCGAATTCTCGAGCCTGAAGGCCGTCTTGTCTTGACCGCGTTCAACTCCCACGGCCTTTGGTGGATGCGCCAGCGCGCCGTCGCTTTCGGCCTGCCTCCGTATCTGCCTTCGAACTTGATGCCGATTTCCCTTTCCCGCCTCAAAGACTGGTTCTCGCTCTTGGGCTTGAAGATCGATCGAGGCCGCTTCGGCATCTACGCGCCGAGCTTCAGGCGGGAAAAATCGCTTGAAGCTTGGAAATGGCTTGATAAGGCAGGAGACCGCTGGGCGCCTCAATTCTCGAATCTCATCATGCTTTCCGCAGTCAAGCGCGTTCCCGGCGGGCAAATCATCAATTTCGCAGCCGCTGCGAGAACAGCAAAAAAAGTTCCGGCCGAAGCGCTCCCGGCAGCTAATCTGAATAAGAAAGAAGCGCCTTTCAAATAATTCTTTTCATAACGGCCCGCATGCTCATGACCTCATCCGAACCCGCCCCCAATCAAGCGGCGAACGCCGCACCCGAACGAAAGCTCGAAATTTGGACCGACGGCGCCTGCAAAGGGAATCCCGGCGTCGGCGGCTGGGGCGCATATCTCGTCTGGGGCCCTTACACGCTGGAGCTTTACGACGGAGAAAAAGGCACCACCAACAACCGCATGGAACTCATGGCCGTCATTGCCGCGCTGACGGCGATCAAGCGTCGCTGTCCCGTAATCATTCACACGGACAGCACCTACGTGAAGGACGGCATTACCAAGTGGATCCGCAATTGGCGGCGCAACGGCTGGAAAACCGGCGAGAAAAAGCCCGTGAAGAACAGCGAACTCTGGAAGCGCATCGACGAACTTGCTTCGCAGTACGACATTGAATGGCGCTGGGTCAAAGGCCACGCAGGAGATCCCGGCAATGAAAAGGCCGACGAACTTTCCAACTGGGGCGTAGAAGTTGCTCTCGGAAAGCGGGAGCGGCCGGCATTCAAGAAGCCGACCGCCTGTTGAGAGTCCGCGCCGCCCTTCCTTCTTTAATCTGAAATTCGGGAAGCGCTTTTGACGGCCCCGATTATTCCGTCTTCTTAGGCAGCGGCGGCACCTCAATTTTCATGACAAAGGTAAGGAACGCATAGAGCGCCGCACCGACAAGCATCGCAACGACAAGACCGATGTTGGCTGTTGCGAAGACGCTGTTTTCTGCGCCTTCCGGCAGCAGGAAGCTCACCGCATGCGCGATGTAGGGGTCCGACGACGTAATCGTGCCGAGACCGACCACCGTCGCTGCGCCGAGCGAAAGGAGCGCGGTCCAGCGCCAGTCGCGGCCGCCGAGCCCGGACGGCTGCGCCATGTCGACATTCCAATTGAGCCGCCTCTGTCGGATCAGGTCGACTATTTCAATGGCGCCCCAAGAACCCATGACGACGGAAATCGCCGCCAGGAACGACTGGAAGGTCGAAACGAAGGAGTCCGAGACAAAGAGCAGATAAAAGGCGCCCAGCGAAATGATCACGGCATTGAGAAGCGTAGTCGCCCAGCGGCTCATCGGAACGCCCATGGCAAGAAGCGCCAGGCCTGAGCTGTAGACGCCGGTCATGCCGGCAGAAATAAGCGACACGATGATGACAATGGAAAACGGCACGTAGAACCAGAAAGGCAGGATCCCCGTCAGCGCCGCAAGGGGTTCATGACCGGCCTTCTCAAGAAGCGCCGGATTGCCGACGGCAAGCATGACGCCCAGGATCAAAAGCACCGACACCGGCAGCGCAATGCCTGTCGTCGTCCAGAAAATGACGCCGCCCGCCTTGGTGCTGCGGGGCAGATAGCGCGAATAGTCGCCGCCGTAGTTGAGGAACCCCAGGCCGACCATCGTCATCGACAGCACAACGGCGCCGAGGAAGGCGCCGATGCTGCCCGACGGAACCGCATCCAGCATCGAAAAGTTGATGTTCGGAATAAAAAAGAAGAGATAGACGAGCGTCATGAGGCCCGTCACCCAAGCAATGCCCTTCTCCAGCTTCAAGATGAGCTGGTGCCCGTAAATAGCCCCGGCCATCGTGAGAACGATTACGACGACGAACGAGAAGAACGTGCAGGCAGACGTCGAATGCCCGCCGCCGCTCGAAAGCGCGGGCATCAAATTGGACAGAAGGTCGGCAAGCGTTGTCGACGCCATTGAGAGCATCGTCACCTTCCAGCCCATATTGGCAACGTAGCCGAAAAATGTCGGGAACTTGTTGCCCTGATACCCAAATGCAAATCTTGACTGAACGAGCGTCGGCAGTCCGGTGCGAACCGAGCCGACCGCCAAGATGCCGACCAACGCACACGAGAGGAAGTAGCCGATCACGCCGGCAGCCGCAGCCTGCCACACCGACAGGCCGAGACCGAAAACATAAATGCCGAGCGTAATGCCGAAAATTGAAATGTTCCAGGAAAACCAAACCGGAAAAAGATCGATGGGCCGGCCGTAGCGTTCATTGTCGGGAACGGGATTGACGCCGTTTTGTTCTACTTTTGGAGCTTCAGGCATTTCTTGTCGATTGCAGGTGAATTGAAGAAAATCAAAGAAAAGGCGCGCCCTCAGACAGATTGGTGCAGAGCGCGAAGCTCAGCGGCCGTCGGGGCTGCGGCCGCGCCTTCCCTGCCCGTAACAACGCTCGCTACAGCATTGGCAAAGAGCACGCATTCCTCGAGCGGAAGACCGCACATGCGGGCCGCGATGAACCCGCCCGTATGCGAATCGCCGGATCCGATCGTGTCGACCACGTCTACGGGGAAGCCCGGGATGAGCCTCACGTCATCGCCATCGGCAAGAACTGCGCCTCGGGCTCCGTCAGTTACGACGGCCGGACGTCCAGTCTTGCGCGAAAGCGCTCGGCCTGCAGCCTCTGCCGACCCTGTATTGGTCATTGCCCGAGCTTCGGAAGCATTGACGGCGGCGATGGTGCCCATCGAAAGAAATGCATCAAGACGATCGCGCGTCATTTCCATTGCTCGAGGACCGGGATCGAAAATCAAGTCGGCATCGGGACGCTTGCGCTTCAGCGCCTCAAGAAGAACTGCGCCGTTTTCACCTTCGGCTTGATAACCTGATGCGTAGATGAGATCAAAGGATTCGATGGGGAACGCGTCGAACCATTCGAGAGACATTCGCCGCTCGATGCCGAACATTGAAACAAAGGTTCGCTCTCCATGCGGTTCGACGAGCGCCAAGCACCAGCCGTTGTCGCCTCGACCGGAATACGTCCGCAACGGATAGCCTCTGGCAGAAAATTCGCGCGCGATGATGTCTGCGATCATCCCCTCGCCAACCGGCATCAGCGCGTCGAACGGCAGCGACAGCTTTGCCAGCACGTCTGCGACGTTGAAGGAGCAGCCGCCGACTGAGGTCTGACGGCATTCGCCCTCCAGATCGCTGCCGGAAGCAGGCATTGCCGGCACGCGGATGACGACATCGACAAAAGCGCTTCCGATGATGAAGACTCGCTTGACGGAGACCGCCTCCGACATCGTCTTCAAAATTTCAGGGATTGTTCGAATCTGCATGACGCCCGCTCCTCGTCAAAGCGTGAAGCTTTCGCGCGCGGCAAGAATCTCTTGAGCCAAAACCCTGAAGTCAAGTCCGTTCACTTTTTCAAGATATTCGATTTTGTCCGCCGGCATGCCGGACAAGCCGACCTTTGCGCCGCAAATGGCGCAGGCCATGGCTCCCATTGTGTCGGTGTCGCCTCCCATATTCGCGCACATGACTGCGGCCTCCCAAGGATCTCTGCACCAGAAGGCCGCCGCCAGCGCCGCGGCAACCGACTCGCTCGTCATCGTTCCCGTGCCGAGCGCCTCATAAATCAGAAGGCTGACGTCATCCGCCTTCGGCGATTCTCCAAGCGTCGGCAGCATTGCTTCAAACGCTTTCAGGCGAGCCAGCACGGACGCCGCCCAAGTCGGTTCGCCTTTCGGCATCGCAAGCTTGTAGGCAGACTCGACGTCCTCTCGGATCTCCCGCCAATCCCTTCCGGCAATTGCGGAAGAAACCGCCTGCGCCACCATCGCCGCCCCGGAAATTGCGACGTCTGTTGAATGCGTAGTGCGACTGACGCGGGCAACCGTCTCGACAAGCATTTCCATCTGGTCGGCCGGCACCAATGCGCCCACGGGAGTGATTCTCATGGCTGCGCCGTTCGTGAGGGAAAGCTTGGTCACGGACTCGGCATCCTCCCCCTTGCTCCAAGCAAGCAGCGAAGCCTTGGACGAGGGGCCGAGAAGATTGATTTCGAAGCCGTTCATCGAACGAACCCATTCAAGCAGATCGTCCGCCAGAACTTTTTGAGGCGGCACGGTGCCTGCCTTCATCAAGGCACGAAGAACCACAAAGGCCTGTGCGGAATCATCCGTATAGCGGCCTGCCTTGAAATAGCATGCAACGGCATTGTCTTCGGGACCGTCCAGAAACTCTGAAATCCAGCCGAAGCGCCCCCGCACCTTCTCGCGAGGCCACAGTTCTCCGGGCACGCCCAACGCATCCCCAAGCACCATGCCGGCAACGGCGCCGGCAATGCGATCCAGCAAGATGTCAGTCATTTGAATGTCTCGATGGTTGTGTCGGCGTGCATTTTACTCCTGCAGAGACATTCGCCTTTCTTGACCGAAGAGGCCGTCAAGCGTTTCTTTCATATCCAATACAATGGACGTGCGCGAAATCCTTCAGGCTTCAAGCGGCCGCCAGTCAAACCCAGCCTTTCTTTCTGAATTCGAATGATTCGTCTTGCCTTCCTTCGCTACTGGATTGAACGTCTTCCCAACGACCAAGTGCGCTTTCGCTTTCCGCAACTTCCCGAAGTCGACTTCGAAGCTCCCAGCATTGCTGTCGGCAGGGCCGCAATGGAAGAAAAGGTTTTGGCCGCCCTTGAAGTTCGGGCAAAAGAAGGAACCCTGCCGAAAGAAGAGCCCAGGCGCGCCGGCGAGTCTGCTTTATGCCTCACGCCGACGCATGCCGCAAAGATTCTTCTCATCACGACCATGAAGGATAAAAAGCTGTACCCCTCGGAACTAGCTCGCCGACTTGACATCAAGCCTCAGGAAGCTCAGCGAATCGTAAAGCTGACGCATCCGACAAAGATAAATACTCTCGCAGAAGCATTTCACGTCATGGGATTGAAGCTGGTGTTGTCGGCAGAACCTGCCGGCCGCTAAACGGCGTCCAGCTTGCTTGCTCCATGCGCCTGTCTCAAAAAAGCATTTCTTGTTTTCATAACCTTGAAAGCATTCGCTCCGCCGCCGCCAATTCGCATTCAGCGCGACAAAGACCCGGCCTCAACCGAGCGCCAGCTTTGCCTGATCAACGGGAGGCGAGCAATTTTTGTGCTCACGGCAGGCTTATCGGCGGGGCGAAGCAGTTCGCCGCATCGCGTTTTTGGAAACGCCCGTTCCCCAAGCGCAGGGAGGACACGGCGGCGCCCCTGCCGCGACGACGG
>CAZUXQ010000015.1:0-13748 GCA_964624425.1 uncultured Sutterella sp. | reverse complement strand
TGTGGGATTTCCGCAACAAGCCGGACAATTCATATTTTCATGAATTTTTCTTTTTAATCAATTAGTTGAATCTTATTTAGGGTAAACACCAATAGAGCGGGAGGGAGGGGCATTCTTGGCTGCGCGTTCTTCCGCTTGCCGCCGCAAAGCGGACGGGAGACCGCGTCCCGCCACAGGCGGATGCGATAACAACATACCCCCACGAGGTGATCCCACATGTCTAAAAAGACTCTTCTTGCTCTGGCAACGCTCGGTGCCTTTGCCGGCGGCGTTGCGGCTGCGAATGTTGAACTTTACGGCATTGTTGACGTCGGTCTTCAGTATCAGTACTCGGATCTGGATGACGGCACAGACTCCGACAGCTCCTTCACGATGGAGTCTGGCAACCAGTCTGGTTCCCGCTTCGGTCTTAAGGGTTCAGAAGATCTCGGCAACGGCTACAAAGTCGGTTTTGTTCTCGAAAACGGCTTCAGCCCCGACACCGGTTCTCTCGCCCAGAACTCCCGTCTCTTCGGCCGAGAAGCACAGGTGAATCTTTCCGGTGCTTTCGGTGAAATTTCCTTTGGCCGCGTCGGCCAGCTCGCGAGCGGCAGCGGCTCCTACGGCATCGCCGGCAGCATGTCGCCGTTCGGAACGTCGTTCTCTGGCGTGAACGCCGTTGAGGGCTCCACCTTCATGGTCGGCATGGGTCGCACAGACAACACGATCACGTACAAATCGCCTGACTTTGCCGGTGCCCGCTTCTACGCACAGTACTCCTTTGACTTCGACAGCAAAGAATCGTGGTCTGATTCCTCATACAGCCGCAATGAAGGGAAGTCCACATCGAACCGCTACGCTGCTCTGGGCGCCACGTACGGAAACGATTCCCTCAAGGCCGCCTTTGTTGTGGACTGGTACAACTGGTCAAGCAACTGGGAGCGCTACACCTCCCGCGACCTTGACGACGGCTACTCCGTCACGCTCGGCGGCTCCTACGATTTCGGAGTCGTCAAGGCCTACTTGGGCGTGCAGTACTTCGACAATATTGCTCAGCGCACGACAAGCGGCAGCAGCTCTTCCAACTACACCAAACTGGCAACCCTCGGCGCCGGCACCAGCGGCTACATCACGGGCTACAGCATCATGGCCGGCGTTGACGCTCCGCTTTTTGGCGGCACAGCCATGTTCGCCGTCGGCTATGCGGACACGGAAGATGCCGATGATGATCTTATTGTCGGAAGGAAGAGCGAATCGAACCGTTACGGTATTTCCGCCGGTTATTCCTATAACCTGAGCAAGCGCACCAATCTTTACGGCGTGGTCGCTTATTGCCAGGACGATGTGTCTAACTACCGCAAGTTCGGCTATTCCACCATCGACGATGCGGATTATCGCGACCGCGATCAGAAGTACGCGAGCTTTGTGGTTGGCATGCGCCACAGATTCTAAAAGCTGCGCAGCTGCGGTGTGATTGCGCCGCGTTTCGCCAAATCTGAAAGGCATCCGAGAACCAACGCTCGGAAGCCTTTTTTTCGACCAACTCCACCGATATACTCTTTAGGAATAGCGCCAGGCGCTCTGTCCTGCCGCACACTAAAACACGCTTTTTTTTGGAGCTTTCCCATGCGTTTCTTCCCTAAGCTGCGATTCATGACCGCCGCGATGGTATCGACTGTTCTCACGCTCGCCGCCATCTGTGCGGATGCACGAACTGTTGTCGATCAAATCGGGCGCAAAGTCGAAGTGCCCGATGAGGTGCACCGCGTCGTCGTGCTGCAGCATCAGACACTCAACCTGCTGGTTCAGCTTGACGCCTCCGACAAAATCGTCGGCGTTCTCTCGAGCTGGAAAAAGCAGCTCGGCCCGGAATTCGAGCGCTTCATTCCGGCCATCAAGAACATGCCCGAACCGGGCGATCTTACGAGCGTCAACCTCGAGAGTCTTCTTGCACTCCAGCCCGATGTCGTATTCATCGCAAACTACGCGCCAAAGGACATGATTGAAGCGATCGAACGTTCGGGCATTCCGGCCGTTGCCATTTCGCTGCGCCGCGATGAGGAAGGCGAAAAGGATAAGCTCAACCCAACCATGGCCGATGAGGACGCCGCCTACAGCAACGGACTCCAGGACGGCATTCGACTCATTGCTCAGATTGCGGGCAAAACCGAGTCCGGCGAAGCGCTGATCGCATGGGCCTTCAAAAATCGCAAGATGGTTGACGAACGCCTGGCTGACATACCCGAGGAAAAGCGCGTCCGCACCTATATGGCGAATCCGGATCTCACAACGTACGGTTCCGGAAAGTACACGGGTCTCATGATGAAGCACGCAGGAGCCTTCAATGTCGCCGCCGCAACAATCAAAGGCTACAAGCAGGTTTCGATGGAACAAGTGATCGGCTGGAATCCCGACGTGATCTTCGTGCAGGACCGCTACCCGCAGGTGATCAAGGAAATCGGAGCGGGTCCCGTCTGGTCCGACATCAGTGCGGTGAAGAACGGGCGCGTCTATCTGATGCCTGAATATGCAAAGGCTTGGGGTTATCCGATGCCTGAGGCGCTTGCGCTGGGCGAACTTTGGATGGCAAAGAAGCTTTACCCGGCTCGTTTTGAAGACATCGACATGCAAAAAGAAGCCGATGCGTATTATCAACGCTTCTACCGCGTTGCCTGGACCGAACAGTAAGCCCGAACTTGCCGGATCGCAATGAATGAAGGCAATGCTTCCTGCTGCGGCTGTGTTTGCCGCCTTCCTTTCGCTTGGAATCGGACAGTATCCCCTGCCGCCGGAAGCGATTCTTGCGGCATTGCTGGAGCCGTCAGGCACAGAACCTGCGGCAAAGATTCTCTGGACTGTCCGTCTGCCGCGCGTCATCGTTGCGTTTATTTCTGGCGGAGCACTCGGCGCTGCGGGCGTTGCACTGCAGGGTGTCTTTCGAAATCCGCTTGTCGACCCGCACGTTATCGGTGTCACATCGGGTGCCGCCTTCGGCGGCACCCTCGCAATCCTGCTCGGTTTTCCGCTTACTTTCCTCTTTGTCTCTGCCTTTGCCTTCGGTCTTGCCGCACTTTTCGCCGTCTTTGCGGCAACGAAGCTTCTGGAATCCGAAAACCGGCTGTTTCTCGTTCTCGCGGGCATTCTGCTCGCGGGATTCTTTTCCGCACTCGTAAGCCTCATGCAATATGCGGCGGATACGGAGGAAACGCTGCCGAACATCGTATTCTGGCTCATGGGAAGCTTCGCCACAGCAGACTGGACAAAATGCGCGCTCATTGCCGTAGCGGCGCTTCCTGCGGGAGCAATTCTGATGCTGCTCCGCTGGCGGCTCAACCTTCTCTCGCTCGACGACCGCGATGCCGCAAGCCTCGGTGTTCCGGCGGCGTCTCTGCGCCGTGCGGTCTGTCTTCTTTGCGCCGTCATGGTAGCTGCGCAGGTTGCCGTGAGCGGAAGCATCGGCTGGACGGGACTCGTCGTGCCGCACCTGGCCCGGCTTCTGGTCGGACCCGATCACCGCAGACTGCTGCCAGCCGCTTTCTGGCTCGGTGCGTTTTTTATGGTTATAGTCGATGATGTCGCAAGAACGCTCACCTCAGCGGAAATTCCGCTGGGCATTTTGACCGCCATGATCGGGGCTCCGATCTTTGGGGCTCTTCTCTACAAAAATCGCCGCTCGTTCGTCTGACGGGAACCAGCGTTCACTCTTTGCATGAAAACAGCAGTTCTTCATCCCGTTGTTCCCGCTTCTTCACCGACCTGCGGCCTTGCCCTTCATTCTCTTTCCTTTGGACGGAATGGTTGCAAACTCTACGGTCCCCTTTCGTTCGTCGTACCGCCCAGACACATTCTTGCGATTCTAGGACCAAACGGTTGCGGGAAAACCACGCTTCTCGAGACGATGAACGGCATGCTCACCCCGGTCGAAGGACAAGCTGAAGCGCCGGGAGGCGCTGCATTCGTGCCGCAGCATGTACCGGAAGACCTCCCCTACAGCGTGGAAGACATTGTTCTCATGGGACGCGCATCCTTTGTCAAGACGCTCTCGCTGCCCAGACCGAGCGATGAAGCGGCAGCCGCAGCCGCACTGGCGGCGCTGGGTCTGTCGAACCTCGCAAAGCGATCTTTTCGGACACTCTCCGGCGGTCAGCGGCAGCTGGTTATGATCGCGCGCGCCGCGGCGACCGAAGCGCAGACAATGCTTCTCGACGAACCTACTGCCGCGCTCGATCTGCGGAACCAGGAGAAAATTCTCGCCCTCCTGCTGAGCCTCGCGCACGACCACGGCATGACGATCGCATACACAACACACGACCCTCTTCATGCACTCATCTCTGCCGACTACGCGCTGATGCTGTTTCCCGACGGTCGTTTTTCTTACGGACCAACGGAAAAGATCCTTTCCGAAGAGAGCATTGAAACTGCGTACGGCGTCAAAGCGGCATTCCCGACAGATCCTCTTACGGGCAAGAGACTCTTCGTGCCAAGCTTCCGGCTCGGGTGACGTTTCAGTGCTCCCGGCGGCAGCTTAAAGAACCGACGGCACCAGGAATCCATTCGTACCGAGCAGCTCAAGGGCGGACGAATGCCGCAAAAAGGCGGCAGCCTTACATCCCGCCTCAGACAACGGCACAAGTGCGTAGCGGCATTCAATATTTTCGGAACGCGGAGGCACCAAAACCCGAACATCGCCTCTCCTTTCCAAGGTCCGGCGTTCGTGCGCATAGCCGACGTAAACATCGCACTTTCCGGCAAGAAGCATGTCGACGGGCCGAAGAACCGGCTTTCCAGAAGGAATCGAACCGCCGACAACGGGCGTCGACTTGGCGAGGAGCTCGCCCGGAAGCTTCGGATCCCACCTCGCGGTCTGATTGAAGAAGGCTGCGGCATAATCGCCGGCCGGATCAGCATGCGGCGTCGACGTGCCGATCCGCACGCCGGGCGCAGCAAGAAGACGCAGCCAGAGCGGCCGGGATTTCTGCGCTGGATCGGCTGAGAGCTTCTCGATCAGCTCGGCGGCCGCCCCGCGGGCCGGATAGAGAATCATGAGCTCATTGCCCACCCAAGGAACGACGTCGACCGACTGCCTGCGCCTCGCTCTGAAGAAAGCGGCCAGCGCCTGCGCCTGAGTCAAGTCCGCAGAAATGAAGAGTCCGCAGCGCTGCGGAACTTCCGCTTCAATGCGCCGCCGAAGAAGTCCGGCAGGTCCGAGCACAAGTTCCGTTTTCATGCCCGAGACGGCTTCAAGCTCGGAACAGAGCATTGGAAGCGGCTTGCGCAGGCTTCCGGCAGAATAAACGACAAGCGTCGCCTTCAAATTTTCCGACATTCGTCATCCCAGCCTTCTGAGGCAGAAGCTTGACGCTCCAAAAACTTCAACGGCCCGCATCTTCAGCCTTCCCCGGATTCCTGGAACGGCGGAACTGCCGAGATCGGCAGATCCGCCTCTGCAATCTCTCAGGAAGCGATGCCGAGCGTCTTTGCGATGGACAAACCCGCACGGCGGCCGTCGGCGGCGGCGCGCACCACCAGATCAGGCCCGCGAACGGCATCGCCGCCCGCCCAGATCTTTGCATTCGAAGTGCGGCCGTCCGCATCGGTTCGGATCCTGCCTTCGTCGTCCGCCTCAACGCCGACCGAACCGAGATCCTCAGGAGGATCTGCGCGAAAGCCGAAGGCTGCGACGACGACGTCTCCGGGAACCGTCTCTTCCGCTCCTGCGCGGCAGACGACAAGTCCCGCGAGCGCGCCCTCGGCATTCTTTTCCGCACGAACGGCCGCGGCCTCGCCGATGAAGCGCACGCCCTCCTCTTCCGCAAGCGCTTTTTCGGGAGCAGCCGCGCGAATCTCCGAAAGCGGACGCCGGCAGAGAACTGCGGCGCCTTCTGCCCCCTGCCGCAGCGCCGTTCTGGCGCAGTCGACCGCCGTATCGCCGCCGCCGAGCACCAGCACCTTTCTTCCGCGGAGAGCTTCGGAAGGAGCAGAACCGTACCGAGACAGAAAATCGATGGCGTTGACGACCGTTCCCTCCGAACCGTCAAAAGCCGCCGCCACGGACCGCCAGGCGCCTGTGCCGAGGAACACTGCATCGAAATCGGCCGCAAGCAAACGAAGCGCAGCATCCCGCCCGACCTTCGTGCCGCACCTCAAGTCCACCTGCAACTTCTTGAGAATTTCGATGCGCCGCACAACCAGCTTTTTGTCGAGCTTGAAGCCGGGAATGCCGTGCATCAGCATGCCGCCCGGCTCGCTTTGCTGGTCGAAGATCGTCACGGCAGCGCCGAATCGCGCAAGAACATCCGCGCAGGCAAGACCCGCCGGCCCGGCCCCAACTACCGCGACTTTTTTCTGCGCGCGCGCACGCTTCCTGACGGGGCGCCAGCCGCGGGAGAGCGCAGATTCCGCCGCAAAGCGCTCGAGCGCGCCGACGGAGAGATGCCCGTTTGAGCCGCTCAAGGAGCAGGCGTTCTCGCAGAGCCGTTCGTGCGGACAGACTCGCGAGCAGAATTCGGGAAGGAATCCCGCTCCGAGCAGAAGCCTTCCCGCCCCGCCGGCCTTTCCCTCCGAAAGAAGCGTCATCACGCCCGGAATCGGCGTTCCCTGCGGGCAGGCTTCCGAACACTTTCCGCAGCGAAGGCAGCGGCTGCTTTCCTTCACGGCATCCCCAAGCGAAAGCGGCTTCTCGGATTCTCCGAATCCGGCCAGTCTCTCTGCGGGAGGCGCGACGGCGGGCCGCACGGGGGGAATCTCCGCCGTCCTCTTCGAACTCTTCAGGAACTTTGCGGCGGGAGGAAAGGAAATCGCGCCGCGAGGACAGGAATCCGCGCACGTTCTGCACTTCGTGCAGCGCGACCAGTCGGCCGCAGTCGGACTGCCGGTCAGGTCAATCCCTTCCGGGCACGCTTCGCGGCAGACGCGGCAGGCGATGCCCTTTGATTTTTCGAGGCAGGCCTCCGGATTCACCGTCGGGCGAAAGAAGCGGTTCGCCCTCGACATGAGGGAAATCAAGGCTCCCAGCGGACAGAAGCGATGGCACCAATGCCGCAGAACCGCAAGCTCCAAAATCAGAAAGCCCGCGAAATAGACGATCGACCAAGTCGCCTCATTGAACTCAAAGAGCCGCCAGAGCGCAATGACGAGCGCAAAGGTCAGCCCCACCGGACACACCAGGCAGAACACCGGGAACCCAAAGACGGCGCTTGAGGCAAGCGTTCCCGCGAGCACGCAGAGCGGTCCCGAATAATTTGTTTTTTTTGCCCCTGAAGAAGCGGCCGGCTCCGATGATCCGGATGCGCCGGTTCCGGAGCATGACGCGCAGGCGGCGCAGGAAGACGCGCCGCCGCAGCGGGCACTCCTTTCATCCTTGAGCGCCGGCGCCGTCTTCTCGTTCGACACGGGAAAGGGATCGCGCGCAGGCTTCGGCTTTGTCTTTCCCGCTCCGAAAAGGCGGTTGAGAAGCGTCGCAGGACAGATCCAGCCGCAGAAAATCCGGCCGAAGACGGCGGCGGCGGCAAAAAAGACCAGAAGCGGGACGATCACCCGCGGAATGAAGGTCTTCTCGGCGAAAAGCACTTCGAGAGATCCGAGCGGACAGATCTGGGCAATGCTCTTCACGCCGAAGGAGGAAAGCGTTCCCCAGCCTGTGTGAAAAAGAAGGCCGATCGCCGTGAGCAGGAGAAAAAGCGCGGCCGTCAGCGTGCGCAGCAGTCTTCCGCTTCCCTTTTTCATCTCGCATCCTCCTCTTTCTCTGCAAGAGGCTTCACCATGACGCCTCGCACGCTCTGCCCCCTGAAGGCCTGATAGATGGAGGCAGGACAGACTTCCTCGCACTTTCCGCAGCCGTTGCAGATCTCCGGATCAATCATCGGCCGGTTTTCATTGTCGAGAGAAATCGCGTCGTACGGGCATTCATCGTGACACTTCGTGCATGCGGCCGTGCGAAGCGCAATGCAGTACTGCGTGATTTCCGCAAGTCCGACCTTCTCGGCTTCCGGATCGAAGTCTTCAATGGCTCCCGTCGGGCAGACCTGCGCGCATCGCCTGCAGAAGTCGCAGAAGCCTCGGCGGAAATTCATGACGGGCGTTCTCATTTCGATCACGCCGTCGGAGAGTCCCGCCACGCCGATCACGCCGGTATGGCAGGCGCTTCTGCATCGATCGCACCGAAGGCAGAGCGCAAGAAACTCCTTCTCGCCGCGGGATCCGGGCGGACGGACAAGCGTTCCCTCCGCAGGTTTCTGGGATGTCGCCAGTGCTCCGAGGAGAAAAAGCCCCGCTGCGCCGGCACAGCCGCCGATAACTTCGCGGCGGCCGAACACTGTGTCATTTCTGTTTTTTTTCATTGGGGTCTGACTGCAACAAGGCTCCCCCTTTCGTCTCTGAAAAGGAGGAGCCGGTTCGCGGAAATGATGTTTCGCATTCAGCCGCAGGGATTACCGGCGGAAGAACTGCCAGTCCGGGATGCCGAGAAGTCCGGCAGCGAACTGAAGGAAGGTTGCGGCGGCAAAGATGAAAAGAAGCGCAAGAACCCACGAATACTTTTGCTTTACCGGGATGAGCAGGGCAGGCAGCAGAATGCCGGAGACCGCTGCTCCCCAGAAAAGATTCGCGAGATCTCCCGAAAGAAGCCGTCCGGCTGCGCCTTCATTGTCAGCGCCCGTGAGCATGAAAACCCAGAGTGCGAAGCAGACCGCAAGGAAAAGAACGGAAGCGACTTTTGCACGGACGGTCTGTTCACTGCGTTCCGTAATACCCTCAAAGACATACGCCGCGGCGACCAGCGCCAGTCCCGCATGGGGAAGGACGATGACCCAGGTGCTCCACGCGGGACGCCAGGGCATCCAGTAAACCGAACCCACAGAAAGAGCAAGCCCGAGAGCAAAAAGACCGGCAACGCCGGAAAGAAGCCTCGCCGTTCCCTCCTCCGAGCCACGGTACAATGCGACCAGGTACCCGATGAGGGCAAGGACGGTAAGACCGAAAGTGAAAAACTCGCGGAAAATCGCCGTTGTCGGATGGGCAAGCGCGCCGAAGACGAGGAGCGGACGCCCGATGTTCTGCAGGGCGAAGAAGCCGCCGGCGAGAAGAAGAACAAGGGCGAAGACGGACGTCCGCCGCAGCACGGGAACGGATCCGCCCTGCCTCTCAGCCAGCGCCGCGGCGACAACGACGCCTGCGCCCGTCAGCGCAAAAGCGGCAAACAGCGCCAGCAACCAACTGTTGATCATTTTGCAATCCTCTCTGATGAACACCGCCGTCGTCCGGCGCGATCTTTCGGGGAAAGTCCGTCAGCAACGGCAGAAATTATTTCTTCATTTCACTCACAGAACCACTTGCGGTCTTCTTCAATGAAGGCTCGGGTGACACCGGCCAGCTCCTTGTAAAAGGGGGTGCAAGCCACAGCCGCCTGGTCATCAAAAAAGCGCGGGGTCCAGTTGAGAATGTGCTGTTCCAAAAATTCTTTGGATTCGTCGAGATGCTTTTCGAGCGCCTCGCCGTCATTCGCTTCGAGCGCCTTGAGCGCCTCACCCGAAAGATAGCTGAGAAATTCGAGCTCAACGCCGAGGTGATCCGGATAAAGATCTTCGTGCTCCGTCATGAGTCCGTGCGATCTCAGTATTCTCAGCACCGCCTCGTAAGCCCCCTGCATGATGAGCTTGTCGCGGCTGGTATAGACGGACTCCAACGGAAAGGCGGACGGTCCTTCGGCAATTCCCGCGCTAAGAAAAGTCCGCGCGTAATCCGCAGCGAGGTCATCGAGCTGATCCTCCGCGAGATCCGACACGGCCGCATCGAAGCGCGCAGCAGCATCGCCGAGTTCTTCGCTCTCGGAGAAGCGCATGCCTTTGAGGAGCGCAAGCTTCTCGGGATCCACCTCAATCTGGTAGAGACTCCCCAAGAGCTTGTACATCACCTGTCTGCTTTGAAGCGCCTCATGCAAAGCGCCATTTTCCTCGGTTTTTGTAGTCGTCATTTTGTCTCGTTGTAGGAATAAACCGGAAGCCGCCCCTGTAAAGGGGCGGCTCCTCCGTGCCGGCGGCGGTAGAGCCGCCGCCATTGGTTATGCCTCAGAGCATCTTCGGAGGATTCTGAACCCAGGGACCGGTCTTCGCGTGCAGGATGTAGCGCACGCTCCGCTTGTTCCCGCTGTCGGGCATCGAATGTACATTCTCCGCACCGGCCGCAGCCACAGCCTTCGCCGGCTTGCTCTCCGGATCATCAATGTCACCGAAGTAGCGCGCCTTGGTGCAGCACGCCTTGACGCACGCAGGCTCTTCGTCGATTTCCTGGAGATGGCGGCAGAGCGTGCACTTTTCCACCACATTGGTTTCCGCATTGTAAGAGCGGGCGCCGTAGGGACAGGCAACCATGCACATCTTGCAGCCGATGCACTTCTCCCGGTCAACGAGCACCTGCCCGTCTTCGGTCTTGTAGGACGCTCCCGTCGGGCAGACCTTCACGCAGGGTGCTTCACGGCAGTTCTGGCAGACGGACGGAAGAAAATACTGCTTCACATCCGGGAACTTGCCGATCGGGCCGATCGACAGCACTTTATTGTAATAAACGCCGAGCGGAACATCATTCTCCATCTTGCAGGCAATTTCGCAAGCGAAGCAACCAATGCACCGGTCCAAATCAATTACTAATGTTTTCTGTGCCATATTTTAGTACTCCGGGTACTCCGGTACGGGGGTGGGGTCTGACGGCTGCGGGAGCCAGATCCTGAACTGCTCTGGCTGCGTGAAGACGCCTTCGGGCGCTCCGTCGGCCGGATAGATCTTGACCTGGAAACCGCGCAGCGTGTGCGTTCCGAGAAGGTCGTTGTAAGGTGCATCGCCTTTGGCAAGAACCTGGTAGTTGACGCTCTTCCAGCCTTCATCTTCCGTATCGAGCGTTTCAGGCGTCCAGAATCTTTCCATAAAGGTCACACCCACAGGAATGCCTTCGGTGATTCGGCAAACGGCACGAATCTTGCCGCGCTTGCTTTCGATCCAAATCCACTTACCGTTTTCCACACCGTACTTCGCGGCATCAACCGGATTCACCCAGATTTCGGGCACCGGATAGATCTCGCGGATGAACGGGCTGTTTCTGAGCGTCCCGTGCTGGTACATCGGAATACGGCCGTTCGTGATGACGAGCGGATACTCCTTGCCGAACTCGTTGTAGGGATTCTCATGCGGAGGCAGGTAGTAGGGCAGCGGATCGTAATCCTTCTCCACCGGCGGGACATCATCGTCTCTCGCATAGGGCTTGCCGGTTCTGCCAAGCGTGATGTAGCAGTCACCGTACACATCAATGCGCTTCGACGACGTACGGAAGCCCCTCGGCAGACCGTCCTTGTCCTTCTGGAGGTACACGTAGTACTGGTTCCACTCGTCATACGGCATGAATTCATGCGGATTATCGTGATCGAGCATCTCCTTCCAGGTAAGACCGGCCGTGGCGCAGCGCGCATCGAGCATCTCTTCCATGTTATGCCAGTAAGCGAGGTCTTCCTTCATGAATTCGGGATCGCAGGCTCGCTGAGCATTCTTGTGACCGAGCTCGGCGCAACGAATAACAACGCGCGACCAGACGAGCGTCTCGTCCATCGTCTCCCAGGTATGCGTCACGGCCTGACGGGCAAAGACCTTGTTGAGATGGTTGACAAGCGTGTTCGTCTCAAGCCACTCCGTAGCCGGCAGAATGATGTCGGCGTACTTCGAGAAGGAAGTCGGATACAGGAAGCAGTGAACAATGAGTTCGACATTCTTGGAGGCCTCGGCCCACTCTTCCGGCTGCGGAAGCGCAGAGAGCTTGTTGCCGGAGCGCTCCAGCCAGATGCGGATCGGGTACGGATCGCCGTCCTTCATGGCCTTGAGCACGGCCGCAGGCTGCGCGGCGTCCCACAGGTAGAGTCCCTTGTGCTCATTGCCGCCGAGACGCTTCTTGAGCTGACCCATCGGGAGAAGTTTCGGCGAAGGATTCACCGGATATCTTCCGGTAACGAGAATGTCGCCGATCGGGTTTCTGTTCATGATCGTACCCGGCTTCTCGACGTAGCCCATGAGCGCATTGAGAACAACGGCCGCCATTGCCGCCTGACCGGAGGTTTCGTGCTGGTCAGTTGCAACGCCAAGCGAAAGACCGCCAGGACCGTCAATGAAGATCTTGATGGCTTCTTCCACCTTGACCGGGTCAAGCCAGCACTCCTTCGAGGCCTTCTCAATCGTCCACTCGTCGCAGCGCTCTTTCAGGAGACGGAAGCCCGTCTTGTAGACTTTGCCCTGATATTCGAATTCGCCGTCCAGCACCGGATCGAGATTGTCGTCCCACGGATACGGCAGAAGTTTGGGAGAATTTGTCTTCGCATCCCAGACGACACGGTCGTACTGACCGCCTTCGCCGAAGAAGTCCTTCGCACGCAGGCACATATGAGTGTCGGGATCGACGAGGTGCGGCAGGTTCGTCCACTTAAGGCAGAAGTCCCGGTCATAAGCTTCGTGATCGATGATGTACTTCATCCACGCGAGCATCAGGGCAAGGTCGGTGCCCGGACGAATGGGAAGCCACACATCCGCCTTGGCGGAGTCAGGCACGAATCTGGGATCGATCGCAACCGTCTTCACACCCTTGGCGCGGAGCTCGGCGAGCGCGCGGCCGCCGCCGGCCGGGCAGCTGTAGCTGGGATCCGTACCCCAGAGGATGAGATTCTTCATCTCTGTATTCGGGTTGTAGATCTCCAACGCGTTCTGGTCGGCAATACTGGTGGCCGGACCGCCGTACTGCAGGTCGAACGTAAGAACGCGGGGAAGATAGCACTGCGCGCAACCCGGCTCCATGAAGTTCGGAGATCCGAGCGCATTGGCGAGACGGCGGATACCGGCGAAGCAGGGATTGCCGCCGCCGCCCGTCGTGACGAGAATCTGCTCGGCACCGTACTTGTCGGTGACTTCACAGATCTTCTTGGCAATGATATCGATCGCTTCCTTCCAGCTGATGCGGCGCCACTTGTTCTCGCCGCGTTCACCCACACGGATGAGCGGGTACTTGTTGCGATTCGGGTGATAGACCGCGTTAATGCCGGAAAGTCCCTTGGCGCAAAGCGCACCCTGATTCATAATCGAATCTTTGCAGCCTTCGAGCTTCACGATGCGACCGTTTCTGACGTGCGCAAGCACAGCGCAGTCATGAATGCACGCGCGGCAGCTCGTCTTCACGATCTTCGTTTCGTCCGACGCGCCGAGCCTTGCAGCCGCAGAGGTCGCCGAAGCTTCGTCCGAGGAAGCCGCATGCACAAGACCGCTGCTGATCTGCGAGACTGCAAGCGTCCCCGTCGTGATGGCGGAGGCTTTCAGAAATTTTCTTCTGCTGACGCGAGATACGTCCATAATGAGTCTCCTGATAAAGAAGAAGATGCTGTGGGAACTTCTGCTGATGCTCCCCCCCTCTGACTCTGTCCGGAGGACAGGCCGAAACAAGCAGGCCGACGAATTGACGCGCTCAGGAAAGCTGAGGCTCTTTTGGACAAACTTCGCGGCGGAGCTGGGATCTGCGCATGCGCCGGAAGGGCTGGGGGCTCCCACTGCGGCGAAATTTAGCTTCTTTCCCTCATCGCCACTACAGATGAAATGAAAGCCAAGTTGCATTTATTGCAATATCCGATCAAGAACAGCGGCGCGCCGGATTCTGTTCTTCCGGCAATGGGACGGTCCGTTCGAATTTCCCTGAATGAACTGCTTCTCCTGCGGTCCGAAGATGCCGTGCAGAGCGCCGGGCGCACCGAAATG
>CAZUXQ010000014.1:0-13944 GCA_964624425.1 uncultured Sutterella sp. | reverse complement strand
GGGCTGCGTGGGCGTGCTTGATACCGGCCGCCCCGGTCCTACGCTCGCCATCCGCTTCGACATCGACTGCGTGCCTGTCGAAGAATGCACGGACGATGATCATATTCCCGCGAAGCTCGGCTTCGCCTCCAAGCGTCCCGGGCTCATGCACGGTTGCGGCCATGACGCCCACATGTCGACGGGCCTTGCCGTTGCGCACTGGTTCGCCGACAACAAGGATTCCTTCAGCGGCAGGCTCAAGATTCTTTTCCAGCCGGCCGAAGAAGGCGTACGCGGCGCCGCCGGCATGGCCGCTTCCGGCATCGTCGACGATGCCGACTACTTCCTTGCCGCGCACATCGCCATGATGTGCAGGTCGGGAGAAGTTTCCGTAAAGCCTTGCGGCTTCCTCTGCACGACGAAGCTCGACGTCACGTATACGGGTCGTCCGGCTCACGCCGGCGTCGAGCCGAATGCCGGCCGCAATGCCATGGCCGCCGCCTGCAACGCCTTCGTGCAGCTCATGGGCATCGCCCGACACGGCTCCGGCATGACCCGCATCAACGTGGGCCAGCTTGCTGCCGGCGAAGGCCGCAACGTCATCCCGATGCATGCCGTCATGAAGATGGAGGTTCGCGGAGAAACGGGCAAAATCAACCAGTACATGTACGAAAGAGCCGTTGAAATCATCAAGGGCTGCGCCATCGCTCAGCAGTGCGAATACAAGATCGAAAAGATGGGCGAAGCCGTCGATCTCACGAACGACGACGAACTCGTCAAGGTTCTCGCCGAAGCCGGCGGCCGGGTTCCAGGTCTTGTCGTCCGTGAAGATTCGATGAATTTCGGCGGCAGCGAAGACGCCACAATCCTTGCGCGCCGCGTTCAGGCGCATGGCGGCAAGGCCGCGCTCTTCGTGCTCGGCGCCGATCGGCCGTCCGGGCACCACACG
This sequence comes from uncultured Sutterella sp., assembly GCA_964624425.1. Lineage (GTDB taxonomy): Bacteria > Pseudomonadota > Gammaproteobacteria > Burkholderiales > Burkholderiaceae_F > Sutterella. Next base: position 13,016 of record CAZUXQ010000014.1, on the reverse strand, counting down.
GCTCGTTTCGACATTGACGAGAATGCGCTCGACACGGGCCTGCAGGTCTGGGCGAACGCCATCTCGATCATTCTCAAGTAGCTGAAGCGCCGGTTCCGCAGTCGTCCGGCGGCGGAGCTGCTCGAGATAAGAGCAGGAGGAATCACTCGCAAGTCGGGTGATTCCTCTTTTTCTGTCTGCGCCGACGCTTCAAATCCGCGCAGGCTTGAGCCTGGACGGCAGAAACGGATGCAAGCTGCGGCAAGGTGGTTCATAATTAATCTCTTTTCGAGAATGTGCATGGCTTGATGCCGCGCATGCCGAATCCTCGATTCAAATTTTCCGCGCGGCGCATCTGCCGCGGCTGCGCGATGCGCTTTCAAGCGTTCCCGAGAGGATGCAGTCTCCGGGATCTGCACATCGAGCGCTCAACAGACAAATCAACAACCGAAACAAAGGACACCAAAGAAATGTCTGGTCACTCCAAATGGGCGAACATCCAGCACCGCAAGGGGCGTCAGGATGCGAAGCGTTCCAACCTCTGGACGAAGCTGGTTCGAGAGATCATCGTTGCCGCGCGCTTGGGCGGCGGCGATCCGGACAGCAATTCCCGTCTGCGTTTGGCTCTCGTCAAGGCTCGCGGCGGCAACGTGCCGAAGGACACGATTCAGAACGCCATCCTTAAGGGTACCGGCCAGCTCGAAGGCGTGAGCTACGAAGAAGTCCGCTACGAAGGCTACGGTGTCGGCGGTGCGGCGCTCATCATCGACTGCACGACCGACAACCGCGTGCGTACAGTCGCGGACGTCCGGCATCTTCTGTCTCGCCATGGCGGGAACCTTGGCGCGGAAGGTTCCGTTTCGTTTCAATTCAAGCACACGGGCGAATTCTTGTTCGCGCCGGGCGCCGCGACGGAAGATGCGCTGATGGAAATCGCGCTTGACGCCGGTGCCGACGACATCTCGACGGATCCGGAGGACGGCTCGATTGAAGTGACCTGCGAACCTGCTGCCTTCGATGCAGTTTCGAAGGCTTTCGACGCCGCCGGCCTTGCGCCGGAAGTTGCCGAAATCACATACAAGCCCTTGAATGAAGCGAAGCTCGAAGGCGACGACGCGGTCAAGATGCAGCGCCTCATCGACGCGCTCGAAGATCTAGACGACGTGCAGAGGGTCTACACGACTGCCGTGTTCGACGAAGTCGAATAACGCAATGGCGTCGGATCAAGGCGGCCGCAAGTCCGGCGAACCGCAAAACGCCGGGTTTTGTGCTGCGACCGCAGACGCGGGCAATTAGAATAGGCCCGACGCAGATACTCACCTCTCGTCCGAGAGGCGTTCGGAATGATTCGATGCGCCTCTGTTGGAGATCCACTTGGAGCTACAGTCATGAAACTGCTTGTGATCGGCAGCGGCGGCCGAGAACATGCCATCGCTTGGCGCCTCGCCCAGAGCGACCGCGTAAAAAAGGTTTATGTCGCGCCCGGCAATGCGGGCACGGCCATTGCCGACGGCTTGGAAAATCTTCCGATCATCGATCCGAAGAAACTGATCAAGTTCGCAAAGGAAAACGACATCGCCTTCACGGTTGTCGGCCCCGAAGCCCCGCTCGCGGCAGGCATCGTCGATCAATTTCGCGAAGCCGGCCTCAAAATCTTCGGCCCGACGCAGGCTGCGGCCCGGCTCGAAAGCTCCAAGAACTTCGCCAAAGCCTTCATGAAGCGTCACGGCATTCCGACGGCAGACTACGAAACCTTTGAAGATCCGCAGGCCGCGCATGCCTACGTCGACAAGAAGGGCGTACCGATCGTGATCAAGGCCGACGGACTTGCCGCCGGTAAGGGCGTCGTCGTGGCGATGACGCTCGAAGCAGCTCACAAAGCGATCGACGACATGCTTGAGGGCCATGAATTCGGCGCCGCCGGCGCCTGCGTCGTGATCGAAGACTATCTCGACGGAGAAGAGGCGTCCTTCATCGTGATGGTCGACGGCGAAAACATTCTTCCGATGGCGACTTCTCAGGATCACAAGCGTCTCCTCGACAACAACAAGGGGCCGAACACGGGCGGCATGGGCGCTTATTCGCCCGCTCCCGTCGTGACGCCCGACATTCATGCGAAGGTGATGCGCGAAATCATTCACCCGACAATCAAGGGACTTGCTCAAGAAGGCATCCGCTACACGGGCTTCCTTTATGCGGGCCTGATGATTTCGAAGAACGTCGACGGCTCGGCTGCCGTCCGCACGCTCGAATTCAACTGCCGCATGGGCGACCCGGAAACGCAGCCCATCATGATGCGCATCCGCAGCGATTTTTCCGAAGCCGTTGAAGCCGCGATCGACGGCCGCCTCGACGAAGTTGAAATCGAATGGGATCGGCGCTCGGCGCTCGGCGTTGTTCTTGCCGCGCGCGGCTATCCGACGAAGCCTGAAAAGGGCGCCGTCATCGAGTCGCTTCCCGAGAACGCCGAAGACATGCACGTCTTCCACGCCGGCACGAAGATCAATGACGAAGGCCTGATGATCGTTTCGGGCGGCCGCGTGCTTTGCGTGGTCGGCCTCGGCGAATCGATTGCCAAGGCGCAGAAGACTGCGTATGAGGCTGTTGCAGGCGTTCAGTTCGACGGCATGCAGAAGCGTTCCGATATCGGCAGCCTCGCCGTCGGCCGCTGACCCTTATTTCTGCCGGGTTCTGAAACGGGAGCGCCGACTTTCTTTGCAAAGACTCGGCGGCGCAGCCGCCGAGCGCAAAGCCGCAGCCCGAAGCAGGGGTTCCTGCTTCGGGTTCGCGCACTCTGCTCGGCAGACTTCATTTTCGGAAATGAAATGCATTCACCCGAACCGCAGGCAAGGCAAAAGACCGGAAGCTTTCGGGCAGGCGCCGAATTCCGAGCATTCCTGAGAATGCCTCAGAAAGCCGTCGAAAACAGCTTCCAGGCTCTCAACATTTTTTGCCCGGAAGCGCGTCCTTGAACTTCAGGACGAAAGCCCTCGAAGATCTTGTCGCTGCAGAAGATCCGCTCGACAAGCTTTGCCCGCGTGTCCGCGCCCGCCGGGAGAGCAGCGCCGATGCGGCGCCTCCATGCCGTCCGTTCAGATCGGATCATGTCCGCCGACAGCGGCATCATCGACATTTTGCGTTTTTGCGGGCTTCGGGCGATTCCCCGCCGAACTTTTCTTCTTCGAGCTCCTCGACTTGAGTCTGTCGGGCTTCCTGGAAGGTCCCGGCGTGCAAATGATTGGAGCCGTTTGATGAAGCTCTTGGTTTTGGGCAGGCGCTGCCTTGCCGATGCGCCTTGATGCCGCAGACGGCGCCGGACGGCAGCGGCATCTGCATCGAATCCGACGAATAGCCGCGAGCCGTCCTCTCTGAAAAAGGCGCGTCTCGCCGCCTCTTGCAGGACGGACCGAAATTGAGGCAAATCGCAGGGCCTGCAGACTTGATCTTGAGGATGAAGCTGTTCCGGGAACGGCCGCCGGCAGCGAAGGCGCAGCCGGGGAAAAGATTTCGCTGAGGCTTCGCAACTCCAGCAGCTCGGCAGTCGGCGCTTGGGCAGTCGCCGCCGCGAAGAGGCTCGAGGTAGAATCGCTATGGCGCGCCATGCATTTCGCTCGCTGCGGCAAAGGATCCAGCGCGCTTTTTGGCTTTGGGTTCTGCTCTGAGTCGTCGACTTTGGACGCCGTCATTTCTTCGAAGGTCCTGAAGAGCCCGAAAAAAATCGATTCTGGCGCCAGGATGCTTGCAAAGGACGATGATTTTTTAAGATTTTTTCCGATATGCCGAATCGTTCAGGACTCATCTTCTCGCTTTTCTTTCTTGCAGCAGTCCTTGCGGCGCCCTTGAGCGCGAGTGCGGGAGGCGCCGCCGCGCCTTTCGTTTATCCGGCTTCGTTGCTCGACGCGCCCGCGACGCTTGCGGAACCGCCCGCCAATTTTCTGCGGGCGGGCAAGCCCGTCGTCGCGCTTGACGTGACGACGCTTCAGGCTGCGGCGGATTTCTTCGGCGCGACGAGTCTTCGCGAAGGCTCCGGCGACTTTTCAAGAGACTATATGTGCCTCGACGGCACGGAAAACGGCAGGCCCGTCCGAGCATGGCTCATCGCCTCCGGAGGCGAACGCGTGAGCGAAGCGCAGCTCGTGTCGATTTCGCCCGAAGAGCAGAAGATCGGTCGTTGCTCGCGCCTGAGAGTCGAAATGCTGCCGCTTCGTCTGGGCAAGATCGGAATCGGCATGACGAAGAAGCTGGTGCTTGAATTCGCGGGCAATCCGTCCGATGAAGATTCCGACGGATGGTCGTACTGGTTCAGTCAGCGCTGGCTGCGCAACGAGCGCAATCTGCAGGAACTCGAACTCAACTGGCTGGCCGTGAAGTTCAAGGGCGGCGTTGTTGAGCGCGCCTTCATCTCGCTCGTGAAGAATCCCTGACGAATCGAGCGGAACAATCATGACGAAAGCCGTGCTCAGACAACGGGGACTCGGCCTCCTGGGAGGCACGTTCGATCCCGTTCACACTGGCCATCTGGCGCTGGCCAAGGCGGCTCGGGAGTCGTTCGGCCTCATGCGCATCGACTTTCTTCCTTCGGGAGCGCCCTGGCAGAAGGGATTCGTCACCGCGGCCAAACACCGCTTGGCCATGCTTGAGCTTGCGCTTGAAGGCGAGTCTGGCTTTCGAGTCAATCCGCTGGAGCTTGAGCGCTCGGGCGCGACCTACACGATCGATACGCTGAAGGCGCTGCGCCGACAGCTCGGTTCCGGGATTCCGCTTGCCTTCATCATCGGAAGCGACCAGTGGGCGAACTTTCATACATGGAAGGCTTGGCAGAAAACGACCGACTACGTCAACATCGCCGTGTGCCTTCGCGGCAGGGCGCCGGCGGATATTGGCGCTGATTCGCCTGCAGACGTTCTGGGCCGGCATCTTCTCGACATGGCTTTCGTTGAAGTCGCTCAATGGGCCGAAAGCAAGTTGCGCGAAGCAGAAAAACTGATGGATTCGCCCTGCGGCGGCATATCTTTCTTTAATATGACGGCCCATCTGGCGAGTGCGGCCTCGATTCGCAAAACGCTTGACCGTTATTGCTTTGCTGATGCCATGCGCCGTCTCGACGGCTGGCTGCCGCTTCCGGTAGCTCTTTATATCAGCGAGCACGCCTTGTACGGTTCTTCGAACATCTGCTGACGCGCCTGCGGCAGATGTCGATTCCGCCGAAGGCGGCGAAAGGCCGCGTCTGGCGCGCGCATCTCAATTTATTAGGGAACAATTCATGCAGATTGAAGAGCTGACGCAGCTTATCGTCAATGCGCTCGAAGACGTGAAGGCCAAGGACATCAAGGTCTTCAACACGGAAAAGCTCACCGACCAGTTCGAGCGCGTCGTGATCGCCTCGGGCATGTCCAGCCGCCAAACCCGTGCGCTGGCCTTTTCGGTGTCGAGCGCCGTAAAGAAGGCCGGTCAGGATGTTCTCGGCATGGAAGGCCAGGATGCGGGCGAATGGGTGCTCGTCGACTGCGGTTCGGTTGTCTGCCATGTGCTGCAGCCCGCCGTTCGCGACTACTACGGTCTCGAAGAAATCTGGGGCGGCCGCGAAGTCTTCCTCAAGGCCAACGAAGAGTGCGATTCGCGCCTGCTGCCGCACCGCGCCGCGCAGGCCGCAGAAGACTGATTTTCCGGATGCGCATCCGAATCATTGCCGTCGGGCAGCATGTTGCCGGCTGGTCGCGGGAAGCGACCGAAGATTATCTCGGCCGCTTTCCGAAGGGCTTCGACGTTTCTCTCAAGGAAATTCGAACCGAGCCCCGCACGAGCGGGATGACGCCTGCGAAGCTGATGCAGGCTGAGGCCGAACGCATCATCGCAGCGATTGATGAAGGCGACTATGTGATTGTTCTTGACGAGCACGGCGCCGACCTTACGACGATGGACTTCGCGAAGAGCCTTGCGAAGCACCGCATGGAAGGCGACCGCCTCGTCTTCGTGATCGGCGGTCCGGACGGTCTGGCGCCCGAAGTGAAGGCGCTCGCGAAGCAGACGATGCGCCTCTCGGCGATGACGCTTCCGCATGCAATGGCGCGCGTTCTGCTTGCCGAGCAGCTCTTCCGAGCATGGTCGATTTTGGCCGGCCATCCCTATCATCGAGCGTAATTTCACAATGAGCATTGCGAATCGACTCTATTTGGCGAGCAAAAGCCCGCGCAGAAAGGCTCTGCTCTCTTCGATCGGCTTTGAGCCTGTGGTTCTGGCTGATCCCGTCGAGCCCCGCGGCTGGTTTGCGGGCGACGAAGAGCGGCAGGCCGGCGAGTTGCCTGCCGCTTATGCAGAGCGCACTGCTTGCGAGAAGTTCGCGAAAGGACTTGCCGCTGCTCGTGAAGTCGAAAAGACCTCCGGCGACGCGCTGCTCGCTCGTCCCGTCCTTGCCGCCGATACGGTGGTGAGTCTTGACGGAGAAGTGCTCGGCAAGCCCAAGGATGCTGAAGAAGCCGTTGCTTTTCTGCGCGCGCTTTCCGGGCGTGTTCATGAAGTAAGAACAACTGTTGTGGTGGGGCGTTCGGCGAGGGACCGTCGATTTCTGACGAATCTTTCGCTCGTTTCCTTCTGCAGCCTCTCGGAAGACGACATTGCTGCCTATGTTGCTACAGGCGAGCCTTTCGACAAGGCGGGCGGCTACGGCATTCAGGGATTGGCGGGCATTTTCATCGATCGCATCGAAGGCAGCTACACGGGAATCATGGGACTGCCGATTTTCGAGGCCGCGCAGCTCCTGAAGGCTTACGGCGTCGTGCCCGAGAGCGCCTGCTTGACGCCTTCGGAGCCGCGCCGCATCGGCCCTTGAGCGGCAGTCTTTGGGCGAAAGGTGAAAAATCGACGATGCGGCTTCAAAGAAAGCCGCTCGTTTTCCCACGACTTCTGTAAAATTGAAATTCAGCTCAGGCGGAGAATTCAGAAAAAGAACTTGATGGTCCGCCGAAAATTTTGCTTGGTGCGTCTTTGGCGGCGTGCCTGAAGATTCCGAGAAAAGAAGCGGAGTCGAAAGTTGCCCGCACCGCTCTCCCGAGCAAAGCCCTCATGCGTGCCGCATGAGCGGCTTGTGCATGATCTGATCGGACTGCCGCTCTCTAGGCAGAGACAGGCCGATGCGTTGCAGACAATTTAATTCCGCCGGCCGGCGTAGTGCGCCTTGATCGAAGGCGCGCTTCCATGCGCGCGTTCATTTCTGAGCAATCGCCTGCAAAGGATGGCGTCGAGTCGGCTGAATTTTTAGGAAGACCCATTGTGGACTTTTCTTTGTACGGATTTGACGACCGGATTGACGGCAATTTGAAAGCAATCGGCTGGCATTCGTCCACTCTCGCTCAGCACGACATCCTGCGCCGCATGAAGAAGAACGAAGATCTTTATGCCGTGGCGGAGAGGGGCGAAGGCAAGCTGTCGGCGGCGGTTCTCGGACTCGCGGCCAAGTTTGCGCGTTCCGAAAAGCCGAAGGCGAAGCTCGTCGGCGCTGTGGTGTTGCCCGGCGACGATGCGCGGAGAAAATCAGCGCTCGCAATCGCCAAGGCGGTCTCGCGAGGACTCGATATCGAAATTGCGGATCTCGGCGCGTGCGAAGTGAAGCAGCTGCCGAGCTTCCGCGCAGTCATTCTCTTGGGCACCGTCGGCGACTTTGCAAAGGCGCCTCTCGGCGGCAGATCCTTCGATACGGTGATCTTCGACCGCTACCCGGAGTCGCTCGCGAACGACGACGAGGCCGCCCGCAAGTTCAAGCTTCTTCATGCAAAGGACGTCGACCGCCCGCAAACGCTTTTTCTTGCCGAAGCGTTTGACGAGAGCGAATATGCAGATGCGCGCGAATATTCGCAAAAGCTCAAGCGTTCTTCAACCTACCGAAATGTCGGCGACCCGGACATCCGTGAAGAATTCGTCTTTGCCAATGCGCGCGAGATTTTCCCGACGCTCATGAAGGCCTGCAAGCGCAAGGATCTCGGCATCTTGTCGGGCAGAACTCTTGTTCTGGCGTCTTCGCGCTACCGCGCCGACAGGGCCTGCGGCGAAATGGCCGATCTGGGCGTGCCGATTGCACGGCTGCAGGCATCTGGTCCAAGCGTCCGCGAAGAGATTCTGAATTGCTTCGACGAAGGCAGAAGCAACATTGTCTGCTGCGCATTCGGCGAATTCGAGCAAGTGCTCGACCGCACTTTCGATACGGTGATTTTCATCGGTCCCGCGAAGAGCGCTGTCGACTATCAGAATGCGCTTTCCGTCGTGCTCAAGAACGACGAAGACTTCTTGGCGACCGGTCCTGGACGAGCATTGACATTCGTCTCTACCAGAGAGTTCGGCGCTTTTCTCAAGCTCGAGGCCGATCTTGGCCGTCCTCTTCGCTTGTCGGTGGCGAGCAAGCCTTCCGTCTACGAAATTCCGGAGGAAAAGATTGCGGCTCCCGAACGGCTGAAGAACTGCGAAGCAGTCTTCAAGGCAAACGCATCCGCGCGAATCAAGGCGCACAAAGAGGCGCTCAAGCTGGACAAGCGCATCGACAAAAAGCTGGCGGGAAGCAGAAGCCGTCAGGCGAAGCCTTCGACGCCGCACGTTGAAGCGCCGTTGCCGCTTTCCGGTTCCGGCGGGCCCAACATCGTCGTTGTTGCCGGAGTCGAGGTGGCCGCCCGCGATGCGGATGCATTCGCCCGTTCGCTCATCTACGGTCCCGAAGCGCTCAAGACGAGCGGCATGGCCTTTGCGAAGGCGCAGGATCGCGATCGCGAACCGCAGGCCGCGCCGATTTTTGACGAAGTGCCCGCGCATGCATATGGTTCGATCATTCATTTTCCGCCTCTCGGCGAAAGAGCCGAGCAGGGCAACAGCCAGCTGATCCTTTCCGAAGCACGCCTGCGCAGCGTCATGAGCGCCATGGAGCATGCCGACCAGTCGTCGGCAGCCGAATCCGAAGCGATCTTCGCGGAGGAAGGCCGCGAAGCTGAAGAAGCGGCCGATGAATCTGCAGAGGCCGCAGCGTCGGACGAGGCCGATCTCGATGAAGAAGCTGTCGAAGAAGACGGCGATTTCGAAGACGACGGGGATGAACTCGACGATGAGTCTGAAGCGTCTGAGGAAGAAGATCCGACGGACTTCGAAGATGCTGACGATGCATCCGAGGAGTTCGAGCAAGAAGCCGAGGCCGCGCCCGCGCGCCGCACGCTCACGATTCGTTCCGGCTACGTGCCGAAAAAGCATATCGAACAGGAAATCACTAAAACCGAGCCGCTTTCTTCTAGCGGCGCAGCTCTGCGTGCGGCGCAGGCTGCCGAGCGCCGTGCAGTCGGCAAGACGGGAGAAGCTCTGACGCATCAGCTTATCGGCAGGAAAGGCCGCAAGAACATCCGCGCCAAGGAGGCGAAGCGCCGGAAGGACGACATTCTTTATTCGAATGCGCTTCCCGGCATGGGAGGCCTCAATCTCGAGAAGCCTTCGGCCAAAAAGGAGCCTGCGAAGAAAAACGGCGGGAAGCTGCTCGCGAAGAAGTCGAAGCAGAAATTCAAGAATCAGCAGCGCCGTCAGCGTGAGCCTGGCCGGGAGATGCCGCTCGAAGAAGCGTCGACCGCATCGCTTGCGGGCGGCGCGCCGACGGATGAGGAAGGCGCGGCCGTCCAGACGCCTCGGAAGAACAAGCCGAAGAACAAAACCGGCCTCAAGCAAAAGCGCATGCCTGTTCTCTCGAAAGCTGCACTGGCCGACATGACGCCCGAGAGCCTTGCGAAAATGGCTGATGAAGTTATGGGCGGCCGGTTCGGCGGCGAAGCGCCGGGCACGAAGATGCGGCCCAAGCGCTTGCGCGTCAGGACGCCTCGCAGCATGCGTCTCAAGCATCAGCGCTCTGCCCAGCAGGGAACCGGTCGGACTGTTGGAGATGAAGCGGGAGCGTCTGCTTCGAGCACGGTCCCCGTTGATGTTCTGGCTGCGCGGACGCCCGAGAAGGCGGCGTCACAGGCGTCTCAAGGCGCATCGAGCGAAGGCGCAGCCGCCGCGCAGAAGCCGCAGATGAAAAAGCGCGACGGCAAGAAGCGCTTCCTGCAGAAGAAGGCTCGACAGCAACGGCGCGGAGGCGGGGAAAACCGCTTCGCGGCCGACGAAGACAACTTCGGCAATTCCGTTCACTACCGCCCGAGGATGGGCATGCGCAAGATCGACTTTCTTCAGCCGGCGAGCGTCTGGGCCATGCCGGATCCGTTCGCGCGGAGCGCAACGGCGCTTACGTTCTCGCAGTCGATGCCGGCGCAGGGCGACGGCTACCGCTCGCTCTTCGGCGAGTCGCTTACGGCGCCCATGGCCGCGCCCGGCATGAGAGAGTCCGGCAAGGAGAAGCGCCGGCCGAATGGCAATACGAGCCGCAAGAACGCGCAGACGCGCAAGGGACCGAGGAAGTTCAAGCCGAAGAAGCTTAAGACGCCGAAGCCTGTCGAAGAATAAAGCTCGCTTACAAAACTGCCGGGAGCCGCTCGCGATCGATCTCTCCGGCAGCGGCGTTCTTTTCGTAAAATAATCCAATTGACTTTCGTCACCGCGAGATTCTTCCATGAAGCTTTCATTGAAGGCGGCGCTCCAGTGCGCTGCGGCGGCAGCCCTTTTGACGGGTTGCGCGAATCAGGGCTACTATACGGGCGACACGATCGGCGGACCCGGCTACAGCGGTTCGCGAGATCCTTCCCTTGCCGCGCACGACCCGCTTCTCGACGCTCCCTACCGCGCGGAAATGACCTGCGTGAGCGAAGCGCCGATCACGGTGCTTCAGCGCGTGAAGGAGGCGAAGTTCGCGTGTTCGGATTTGGGCGTATCAGCCACGATGGATGAGCTTCGCGATGCGGGCTGGCGAATTCTTGCGCTCAATATCGGCGAAGATGCGGAAAGCGACAATCACGTGGGCTTTCCCGTAGCGATTACGCTTCGCAAGCTCTTCTGAGGAGGCGCCATGACGAATGCGGCTCAAAGGCTCGAGCGCTTCCGCGCTCTTCTGAGTGATCTGGGCGCAGACGCGGCGGTGGTGCTCACATCCGATCCGCACTTCTCCGAATACGTCGATCCGCACTGGGCGATGCGGGCTGCATTAAGCGGCTTTACGGGCAGCGCCGGCACGCTTCTCGTGACAAAAGACGCTGCGGCGCTCATCGCTGACAGCCGTTATTGGCTGCAGGCCGAAAAACAGCTTGTGTCCGGGATCGAGCTCATTCCGCAGACGAAGAGCGCCTGGCCGGATCTGGCGGCCGAGTGGCTTGCCGCGCATCTGTCGCCGGGCGACAAGGTTCTTTCCGAAGCGAACGTCATGCCGATCAAGTCCTGCCGCAGACTTGACGAATTGCTTCAGGCAAAGAACATCGGTCTCGATCTGATCGATGAATTTTCCGCGGACGATGCGGCGCGCTTTTGGCCGGACCGTCCGGCGCAGACGCTTAATCCGGTTTACGCTGCGGCGCGTCCCTGCGTTGAGAGAAGCGCCAAGCTCGAAGCGCTCCGAGCCGACATGGCCGATCTCGGCGCCTCGAGTCTTTATCTCTCTTCGCTCGACGACATCGCCTGGACGACGAATCTTCGAGGCAGCGACATTGCGAACAATCCGGTCTTCGACGCCGACATGCTCGTCGGCAGGAAGGATGCGGTCCTCTTCGTCGATGAAAGGCGAGTCAGTCCCGATGCCGTAGCGGCACTGGCCTGCGACGGCATCCGGATCGAGGCGCCGAGTGCGCTTATGGCGGCGCTTGCCTCTGCCGCCGAAACCGGAACGCTTCTCTTTGATCCGAATGCCGCGACGGCGCGCGTTTTCGAAGCAGTGAGAAACGGCAATACCGTCGAGGCGCCGTCCGTCGCCGCCAGGAGAAAGGCCGTCAAGTCGGCCGAAGAAATCGAGGCGATTGATGAGGCGATGCTGCGCGATGCCGTCGCGCTCGTGGAATTTTATGCCGAACTCGACGAACGTCTGAAGAAGGGCGAGAAGCTCACTGAGATGGATGCCTCGAGCCTTCTTCATGCACACCGCGCCGCGCAGCCGGGCTTCCTCGACGAAAGCTTCCCGACGATTGCGGCTTACGGACCCAACGCGGCGTTGCCGCACTATCAGCCGAGTTCCGAAAAGTTTTCCGTGCTCGAGTCCGGCAATCTCCTTTTGATCGATTCCGGCGCGCAGTTCGACTGCGGCACGACGGACGTCACGCGCATGACCGCGATCGGCGAGATTACGGCAGAGATGCGCCGGGATGCGACGCTTGTCACGCGCTCGATGCTTCGGCTCCTTTGCGCCAAGCTTCCTTACGGCGCCACGGGCGCGCAGGCCGATGTCCTTGCGCGCATGGATCTATGGGCTGCCGGCCTCGACTTCGGACACGGCGCGGGACATGGCGTCGGATACTGCCTCAACGTGCACGAGGATCCCGTACGCATTTCGCCGGCGGCGAAAAATTTTACGCTTGAGCCCGGCAACGTCACCTCGGATGAGCCCGGTCTTTACCGTGCGGGTCAATGGGGCGTCCGCGTCGAAAACATGATGGTGGTCGAACGAGCGGAGGAGACGCCTTTCGGCGCCTTCATTCGATTCCGTTCGCTCACATGCTGTCCGATCGACGTGCGTGCGCTCGAAGAGCCCTTCGGCGACTTTGTCGGCGAGCTCAACGCCTTCAATGCTTGGTGCCGCAAGCGCTTGGAGGGATGCCTTACGGAACGTGCGGCCAAATGGCTCGAAATGGCGGCGCGGCCTCTTGCTTGAGCGATCATCCCTAGGGAGCGATGCCGGGCACTCGAAAGAACGGCCGGCTTTGGCTTCAAAAGAGTCTGGGAATGCGCAGGATGGACTGAAGTCTCCGACGGCATCATTCCACCGGCGAACTCTCCGATGGGTTCCATGTCGGTCAGGGACTTCTCAATTTTTCAAGATGCAGCGGAAAAGCCGGCGCTCGGCGCTTAGTCTTGGGCCATCGGAGACAGCCTTGCCGAGTCCTCTATTCTCAAGGCTCTGTTACAACAAACAGCTGACATGCCGACATCAATCTGACACCAAGTCC
>CAZUXQ010000013.1:0-13948 GCA_964624425.1 uncultured Sutterella sp. | reverse complement strand
GCATCTCAATGAAGATGCGTTCCGCGCCTGCATGGTCGAGGCGATGCAGGTTTTCGTAGAGTTCTGCACCGTAGCGCGCGAGCGTGTCGGGTGCTTCAATCGCGAGAAGCGGCGCGCGGTCGAGCGCTTCAATGGCGTCCAGCTGCGTTTTTCCAGCCATGACGGCGAAAGCGCCCTCAAATGATCGGGTGCGTTCGACGAGCTTTGCGGCGGGGACGAGCTCAAGCTTCGTTTTGGGCGCGTAGTGGCTCTTGAGGCGTCCCGAAGCGCGAGGCGCGTCGCTGCCGGCGTCGGGTACGGGGCGGCCTAAAGCTTCTTCGAGCATTGCGCGGCTGATGACGCCGTGACGAAGTAGGCGCGGATTGCCCGTCGAAAGGTCGAGCATCGTCGACTCGATGCCGAACTTGCAGGGACCGCCATCAAGGATCATGTCGAGCTTGCCTTCGGGCTTTTCGCCCAAGTCTTCGCGCACGTGCTCGGCGGTCGAGGGACTGATGCGCCCGAACGTGTTGCACGAAGGCGCCGTAACGCCCTTATGCGCGGGGCCGGCAAAGACTTTGAGAAGCGCATGCGCCCACGGATGCGACGGGCAGCGAAGCGCCACCGTGTCCTGGCCGCCCGTGACGAAGAGGCCGCAACGGTTCTTCTTCTTGAGAACAACCGTAAGCGGACCGGGCCAATATTTCTCGACGAGGAATAATGCGGCGGTCGGAATGTCTTGGGCCCAGAAGTCGAGCGCTTCGATGCTCGAAACATGCACGATGAGCGGATGATTGAGCGGACGGCCCTTGGCTTTGTAAGAGCCGATCACGGCCGCTTCGTTGTCGGCATCGGCCGCAAGGCCGTACACTGTTTCGGTAGGCATCGCGACCAAGCCGCCTTCGGCGAGAATCTTCGCGGCTTTTTCGATCGCGGACATATCCACGGCAGGCATCTGCATTTAGGACTGCTCCGTCAATTCATGGGCGAAGGGAAGGCCGAGCACGACTGCGGCCTCGCGCGCACGGGCAAGCGCTTCGGACTGCGTGGCGGCAACGACCGTAACGTGCCCCATCTTGCGCGCACGGCGGGCTTCCTTTTTGCCGTATAGGTGAAGCTTGGCGCCGGGTATCGAAAGAACGTTCGGCCAGTCGGGTTCGATCTTTTCGCCCTTTTCGCCGAACCAAACGTCGCCGAGGATGTTGAGCATCACGGCCGGCGTTCTCAGCGAGGGATCGCCCAAGGGAAGACCGGCGGCAACGCGAACCTGCTGCTCGTACTGGCTCGTCGTGCAGGCTTCAATCGTTGCATGTCCCGAATTGTGCGGGCGCGGCGCGAGTTCGTTCGCTATGATGCTGTCGTCGGCAAGGATGAAGAACTCGACGCAGAGCACGCCGCAGTACTTGAGCGCTTCAGCAATCCGAACGGCGTACTGCTGCGCGCGGGCGGCAAGGTCGGCGTCGATGCGCGCGGGAAAAACCGTGTAGGCGAGAATGCCGTTCTTGTGGTGATTTTCCGCAACAGGAAAAATGGCGGTCTTGCCGTCGAGGCCGCGAGCGACGATGACGGAAATTTCCTTCTTGAGCGCGAGGCGCTTTTCGAAGATGCATTCGACGCAGCCGAGCTGCTCAAAGGCAGCTTTGAGCTCAGGCTTTGATGCGGCCTGAATCTGGCCCTTGCCGTCGTAGCCCAGACGGGCCGTCTTGAGAATGCCCGGGAAGAGCGTTTCGGCGGCATCGGCAAAGTCGGCCTTCGTGCGTACGGCAACGTGCGGCGCAGTCGGGACGCCCGCCTTTTCGATGAAGGCCTTTTCGACGTTGCGGTTCTGCATGGCGGCAACAGCCTCGGCGCGAGGCGTTGTGCGAAGACCCTTGGCGGCTAGTGCCGCGAGGCTTGCGGCGGGAACGTTTTCAAATTCCGTCGTTACTGCCTTGGCCGCAGCGGCGAGCTTTTCGAGGCCTTTTGGGTCGTCGTAGCCGCAAGCGATGCTCATGAGCGAGACTTCGCCTGCCGGAGAAAATTCGCCCGGCTCGAGAACGGCAACATGGTAGCCCATGGAGGCGGCCGCCTGCGCAAACATGCGGCCTAACTGACCGCCGCCGAGAAGGCCGAGGGTTTCGCCCGGCATAAGCTGTTCGTGCGACATTCGAATCGATCGAAAAATTAGAGTTCGTCAACGGGGAGCGTCATGCTGCGCGCTTTGGCATTCTGGGCGAAGCGGAAGTCCGCGAGCTTGCGGGCAATGCCTTCGTTTTCGGCAGCAAGCATCTGAAGCGCGAAAAGCGCCGCATTGGCCGCACCCGCTTCGCCGATTGCGAAAGTGGCGACGGGGACGCCCTTCGGCATCTGCACGATTGAATGAAGGCTGTCGACGCCGCGCAGGTATTTCGAAGGAACCGGCACGCCGAGAACCGGCACGATGCACTTGGCCGCGAGCATGCCCGGGAGGTGGGCTGCGCCGCCTGCACCTGCGATGATTGCTTTGATGCCGCGGTTGGCGGCCGTTTCCGCGTATTCGAACATTTCGTCCGGCATGCGGTGCGCGCTGACGACGCGCGCTTCGAAAGGAACGCCGAAATCCTTCAGCATGCGGGCGGCATTCTGCATGACGTCCCAGTCGGAGCTGCTGCCCATAACGATGCCGATCACTGGCGTCGGAGTGTTTTCTTGCATGGGAATGTTCTCAATGGTTTGCAAATAACAGAGCCGACGACGTTTGAGCCGTCGGACTTATGAACGAGCCTCAGCTGTTGAAAACGCTTGGTTCGGCTGATAATGGGAAAGCAGAAGGATTGCTCGAAGCAATCCTTCTGCATGCGGCATCAGTCGAGGGAGAGCCCGTCGGTTACGGTTCGATGTCCTTGCCCGTGAGGCGGCGAAGCGCTTCGCGGTACTTGTCGGCCGTTTTTTCAATGATGTCTTCGGGAACTTTCGGCGCAGGCGGGGTCTTGTTCCAGGGCTGGGATTCGAGCCAGTCGCGGATGAACTGCTTGTCGAAGCTCTTCGGCGAGCAGCCCGCTTTGTATTCGTCGGCCGGCCAGAAGCGGCTCGAGTCGGGCGTCAGGACTTCGTCCATGAGCAGGACGCGGCCTTCTTCGTCAAGGCCGAATTCGAACTTCGTGTCGGCGATGATGATGCCCTTCGCGAGCGCGTAGTCAGCCGCGCGCGTGTAGAGTTCGAGCGTCTTGTCGCGAATGGTCGAGGCAATCTTTTCACCGTAGAGTTCGCATACGCGTTCGAACGAGATGTTTTCGTCGTGCGTGCCGACTTCTGCCTTGGCGGCCGGCGAAAAGATCGGCTGCGGGAGCTTCTGGGCCTGCTTGAGGCCTTCGGGAAGCTTCACGCCGCAGACGGAGCCTGTGGCCTGATAGTCCTTCCAGCCGCCGCCGATGATGTAGCCGCGGGCGACGCATTCGATGAGAATCGGCTTGAGGCGCTTCGAGACAACGGCTCGGCCGCAGACCTGATCGGCTTCTTCGGGCTTCACGACGGATTCGGGATCAATGCCGGTGAGATGGTTCGGGATGACGTCCTTGAGAAGGTCGAACCAGAAATTCGAAAGGGCGGTAAGAACCTTGCCTTTGCCCGGAATCGGATCGCCGAGGATGACGTCAAACGCAGAGATGCGGTCGGAGGCGACAAGAAGAAGCTTGTCTTCGCCGACGGCGTAGCAGTCGCGAACTTTGCCGCTGTAGATCTGCCTGAGGGAAGGAATGTTCGACTTGGAAAGACCGGCCATTTGTTTCTCCCGAGTGAAATTGGTCAGTGAAGGATGCTGATTGCGATTGTAGACGAGCAGTTGAGGCGGCGGAACGCTTGAATTCGGCTTCACGCAAAGATCCATTGCCACAAAAGCGGTCCGGCTATGACGAGCCAGGCGGTGCCTGCCATGAAGAGCGCAAAAAGCACAGCTGCGCTTCCCATGTCTTTGGCGCGTCCCGCAAGCGGATGAATTTCCGGCCCGAAACGGTCGACGCAAGCCTCAAGGCCCGAATTCAGAATTTCAACGAGAAGCACGAGAAGCGTGCTTTGCACAAGCATGAGCTTCTCAATGGAGCCGACAGGCAGAAAAAGCGCAGCGGGGATCAAAATCACTGCAAGAATGCACTCTTCGCGGAAGGCCGCTTCGTGCTTGAGCGCCGCGTTGATGCCCTGAACGGAGTATCGAGTCGCGTTGATGAGGCGGCGCAGGCCTTTTTTCTTCCCCTTGTGATCGGAGGCGTCGTTGGCGGTCATAAATGGCTCGTCTGAATTGCTGAACGCGGAGAAGCAAAACGCGCGATCCCTTTCGGTTGACGCGCGTTTGGTGCTGCTGGCTATTGGTCAAGCATGCCTTAGAGGACGTTCTGGCGAAGCGTGCCGTCGGCGTAGAGGCCGGCGATTTTGTCGAGAGACATGGGCTTGATCTTGGCGCCCTGGCCTTCGCAGCCGAATTCAAGGTAGCGCTTCTTGCAAAGCGCGGTGGCCGCGGCACGGGCGGCCTTCATGAAGGCGCGGGGGTCAAAGGCGGAGGAATTCTCGGCGAAGAAGCGGCGGATGGCGGCCGTCATTGCAAGACGGATGTCCGTGTCAATGTTGATTTTGCGCACGCCGTGCCGGATGGCCTTCTGAATTTCTTCGACCGGCACGCCGTAGGTTTCGCGCATCTGACCGCCGAATTCTCGGATTTCGGCGAGATATTCCTGCGGAACGGACGAGGAGCCGTGCATCACGAGGTGCGTGTTCGGCAGGCGAGCGTGAATTTCCTTGACGCGGTCGATCGAGAGGATTTCGCCGGTCGGCTGACGCGTGAACTTGTAGGCGCCGTGCGAGGTGCCGATGGCGATCGCAAGTGCATCAATCTGCGTTTCTCGAACGAATTCGGCGGCCTGGTCTGGGTTGGTGAGGAGCTGATCGCGCGTCATCTTGGCTTCGGCGCCGTGACCGTCTTCCTTGTCGCCGCGCATTGTTTCGAGAGAGCCGAGGCAGCCGAGCTCGCCTTCGACGGAAACGCCGATGCAGTGAGCCATATCGACGACGCGGCGGGTCACGCCGACATTGTATTCGTAGGAAGCAATGGTCTTGCCGTCGCTCATGAGCGAGCCGTCCATCATGACGGATGTGAAGCCCGAGCGGATGGCATTCTGGCAGACGGCCGGACTCTGACCGTGATCCTGATGCATGCAGACGGGGACGTCAGGATAGGCTTCGACTGCCGCTTCTATGAGATGGCGCAGGAAAACTTCGCCGGCATACTTGCGGGCGCCGGCCGACGCTTGCATGATGACTGGGGCGCCCACTTCGCTTGCTGCGGCCATGATGGCCTGAACCTGTTCTAGGTTGTTGACGTTGAAGGCAGGAATGCCGTAGCCGTTTTCAGCTGCGTGGTCGAGCAGCTGGCGCATGGAAACAAGTGCCATTGCGAAGAACTCCGAAACAATAAACAAAGCGGTGCTGTTGACTGAGACCGCTGAAATATCCGATGTCTCAAATTGTAAAGGTTTGACTGCAGAACTGCGGAAAATCCCGTTACAAGGCGTGTTGCAGGCGAATCCTTCGGCGCTGCGGGAGGCGCATCAACCGCGCAGAAGCGTCGCGTCGGCGGCGAGCTGCTTCTTGATCCCGGCGAGGATGGCTCGGGCAAGCTTCTGCTGATGATTCGCGGAATTGAGGAGCTTCTCTTCGGCAGGATTCGAAATAAAGGCGGTTTCGACAAGAATCGACGGAATGCCCTGGCCTTTGAGGACGGCGAAGCCTGCCTGTTCGACGCGGTTCTTGTGAAGCGCGTTGACGCCTTTGAGTTCCTGAAGCACGGCGGAGCCGAGACCAAGGCTGTAGCTGATAGTCCAGCTTGATGTCATGTCGACGAGAACGCTTGCGACAACCTTGTCGACGGAGCGGATGTTGACGCCGCCGATCAAGTCGGATTCGTTCTGGCTCTTGGCGAGCCAGCGCGCCGCTGAAGAAGTGGCGCCGCTCTGAGAAAGCGCGAAGACGCTCGAGCCTCGCGCCGTGGACTTCACCCAGGCATCGGCGTGGATGCTCACGAGCATGTGGGCGCGCACCTTGCGCGCGATTGCCACGCGGCCGCCGAGACTCACGAAGTGGTCGGAATTGCGGGTGAGAACGGCCTTCATGTTGGCTTCGGCGTCGATCAGCTTCTGAAGACGCCTCGCGATCTGGAGGACTACCGTCTTCTCCATGGTTTTTTTCGGTCCGACAGCTCCAGGATCTTCGCCGCCATGGCCGGGATCGACCACGATGATGAGCTTTTTCGAAAGTTGCGGCGCTTTCGACGTGCCGGGCTTTGCCGTTTTGCTCGAATTCTTGGGCTTTGCTTCTGCAATTTTGGGCGGCGTTTGGGCGCCCTCGAGTTCCTTCGGCTTCTGGGGCTCCCCGATGCCGGCGAGAATGTCGGCGAGCGGATCGTCCTGATTGTCGACGGATGCGAGATCGTCTCCGTCGTCGACGCCCGCAAGGATGCGGCTGATTTCATCTGTCGGATGCGCTGGATAGACGTCGAACACCAAACGGTACTGATAGTTCGCAAAGGGCTTCAGAAGGAAGACTTCAGGCTTTACGTCCGCTTTGAGATCCATGACGAGACGGACGATGCCGGGCTTGTACTGTCCGATGCGCATGGCCTGAATGTAGGGATCGTCGGGCTTCACCGTAGCGATCTGCTTCTTGAGGTTCTCATTGAGGTCGAGACCCTCGATGTCAATCACGAGTCGAATGGGTTTGGCGGAACGCACGATGAAGTGCTTGTACTTCAAGGGCACGTCCGTTTCGAGCGTCACGCGCGTGTATTCCTCAGCGGGCCACATGCGCACGCCGACCATCTTGGCGCCCCGGGCAATGTCCCAGGGAGCAAGAGAGAAGAGAAGCATGCTGCCGACGGCAGTGATCAAGCGGCGTCGTTCCATCCTTCTTCAATCAGATCCAGAAGCTTGCGGGCGATGCCGGTATTTGCGGCGAGATGCGCGGTGCGGCCGAGGTCGACATGCTTGAGTTCGATGGCGAGATCTGCCGCAGGCAGAAACGGCTCGGCCTTCTCGCTCCACTCGGATGCGCAGACGGCGCCCGCGGCGTAGAGGTCGCGAAAGCCTGCATCCTCGAATTCTTCCGGCGATTCGAAGCGGTAGAAATCGAAGTGGTTGACAGTCATGCCAGCAACTGCATAAGTCTCGAGAAGCGAAAATGTCGGACTCTTCACAGCACCTTCAAAACCGAGCGCGCGAAGCATCGCGCGCATGAGCGTCGTTTTCCCTGCGCCCAAATTCCCTTCGAGACGCAATGCCAGACCGTTCGATGCGATGGTTTCGCGTTCGGCGGCGAGCGCGGCGGCGAGCACCCGACCGAGTCGATCAGTATCGTCGGGAAGAGGCAGTTGGAGCGGAAGATCGTTCATTCAAAGCAACAGCGTGTGCACGGTGCAGAAATTATCGGGAAACGCAGTATTTTAAGGCGCAGAAAACGAAGGCGGCTTCATTGCGGCTGGCTGTGCAAAAGGAGAAATAATGTCGATTAAAACCTAAAAAATTCCTTATTATCATTGAATTACGATTCTTTTCGGGTCGAAGAAAGACGGCGGTCAGCCATAGAGTGCAACAAGTCGTAAATTCAGTTTGCGTTTTTTAATCAGGTTCTGCATAATCTGCTCCTCTGATCGACAACATCGGAATGCCGGAATAGCTCAGCTGGTAGAGCAGCGCATTCGTAATGCGAAGGTCGGGAGTTCAAATCTCTTTTCCGGCACCAGAATTCATAAATTGACGTTCAATACAATCAAGAAAAGCTTGAAAATCAGGCGATTCAAGAAAGGTTGCGTAAAGTGTAATCAAATAACGTCAATTGACATAAAGCAGTTATAAGCCCACACTAAAGCCCACGGCGGCCGAGGTTGTGGGCTTTTCTGTTTTATAAGCCCACGGCGGATAAGCCCACACAAGGAGATTGGAATGCCTAGAAGCGCGCGGGTTTTGAGTGCGGCTCAAGTCAAGGAGCCGGCAAGAAAGGAAGGGGAGTGTAGCGTCGGCGGCGTTCCCGGTCTTTGTTTGATGGTGAGGAAGTTCGTTGCCGGAGACCCGACCGCCAGCAGGGTTCTCAGGGAGCTCGGGGTCAACAGCTTCCGCAAGCCGCAGGGCAAGCCTGAACCCAGGCGGCAGGCCAAGCCTCAATCGAAACCGCAGCATCAAAGTCCCGTCCAGTAGTCCAGAGCCCAATTTCAATTCCCATCCTAAGTGCGTTCTTCTAGACCAGCCGGGGTGCACGAAGCCGCTGGCACTCGGGGGCGCCGCTTTTCAAAAATCAAGCTCAAGTCCGCCGTACTCAACAGCTCTGCTTAAGAATTTAGGAGATTTTGGATGCATTCCCTTAAAAGGGGGGCTTGTAGGCTGGGGCTCCTGGAGCGCCTTGACCGTTTGACGCCTCGGCCTGCAGTCGTCGGCGTTTTTCATCCAGCTCATGCCGGACAGCCGGGAATCTGCCGCTGCAGGAGCGGCAGAATCAGAACCGCCTCGAGGCCGCGAAAGCTGCGGCCGGCTGCCGGCGGCGCAGCTTTATGAGCAATGCAGAAGAGCGGCTCTTCAGGCTCAGTTCGTTTTTCATGGCATGCAGGAAGCCGCGCCAAGCGCTGCAGTGGCCGCCTGGCCGTTGGCCAGATCCTTCAGCCCGGAGCGGAATTCGATGACGGCCTGCCTGTTCAAAGCGCCGTGCCTTTCCTTGCCGCCCTTGATTTGAACGAGCGGCACGTTCTCTTCGCCGGCTGTCCGTCGATGGAGGCGCTCGCCGTCCGTGACGGCCGCTTCCTGGCCTGCTGGATTTAGGGTCTCTTCGCCTGCGGCTATCCAATTGGGCCTCGCCCAGATCGGCGGCCGGCTTGCGCAGGCGCCGACTTTTGAAGGAAAGTCCGAAGAAAGCTTCGTCTGCTTCTGCGGCGATTTGAAGGGCGGCGTCTTCCAGCGTTGACGCCGGGCCCGTCCAGGACTTGCGCTGCCGGCAAAACGCGGCGGGCGAGCTGATGCCGCACTCTTCGGCCGTTTTTCGGATGGGCGGATCGAGGCGCATGAAGCGAACGCAGCGCCTGAGCTGCTTGTTCGAGCCGCGGTTCTTCAGACGGCTGCAGGAGCGGCCTGAAAACGGCGCCCGAGATATCGCTGAACGCCGCATCGGCCTGGCGATCGACGCGAACGACTCGTCGAGCCGGTAGCAACGACGGAAGATGCCGTCTGCGAAACGTTTGCCTGCAGGTTGCTCCTTCAGCTCAGAGGGAGCGCCGCCTCGCTCTCTGCCGCCTCGGACAGACCGCGAATCATGGCGGGCAGTCTTGGCCGGGCAGTCGGCGAGAGATCCGCTGTCAGTCGCGCAAGAGCCCCGAGGTCAAGCATTCGACGCTCTCCCGTCTGCCATTAGGAATAGAGTTTGGCAAAGGGTGCATCCAGAATCTCATAATATCTTGAATATGGCCTGCTCAACGGATCACTTCGACACATTGACTGACGCGTGGCCGGGATTTCGCATGATCGTAGTTGGAACTACAATGAAAGCAGTCCAATCTTGAGGAGTTTTTCATGACGACACGCCGCAATCTGCTTCTCTTTCTCATCGCTGCAAGCAGTTTGGTTCTCACTGGATGCCATCATCCGCCAAAAGGCCGCCGATCTCCCAACCGAGGCAGCGAACGTCCTGCTCCTGATCGAAAGCAGGATGCATTGCCGCGACGCTAAATAAGTTCCCTCCTATCAAGAAGAAGGCTGAGGGAGCTAGGGAAGATCCTTCAGCTTTTCTTTTGCCTTAGGCGAACGAGAATTTCAATGAGCATGCAGGCCCACTACTTCGGACAGAAAAAAAGCGATGTTGTCGGAGCGCTTCCTTACGGCAACAACAAAGAGGCAGGGCATTACGCCATGGCCGATGACGCCGAGATTTATTACGAAGTTTACGGAGAAGGCGAAACGCTGGTCATTCTCCACGGAGGCGGCCTCGGCTGTACTTTTGAAATGGGGCGCTTTATTGATACCTTCAAAGATTGTTTCCAGGTTGTAGCGCCGTCAACGCGAGGACACGGACGTTCCTCCATTGGAGAAAAGCCCATCACGTATCAGCAGAAAGCTGAAGACATGATGGCCGCCGTCAACGCTGTAACAGATGGGGCTTTCTCAATTCTTGGGTTTTCTGATGGCGGCTATACCGCCTATAAAATGGCAGCGATTTATCCGGATCGGATAAAAAAGATCGTCGCCATTGGCGCAGGCGAAGTGCGCCCCGGTTTGCGTAAGATTCCCCGCTTTTCTCTTGAAGAGCTGGCAAAGCTTGACTCTGAATTCATGCGCGAAAAAATCGCACTTTGTCCAGAGCCCGATAAGCTTCAATCCTATCTCGACAACTACTATGCGTTTTTCAATCAAGAGACCATCAGCAAGGCACTTTTTTCACAGGTGAAATGCCCTGTACTCGTCATGGCAGGCGAGCTTGATCCCAATGCGCCGCTTGATACTGTTATTTCAGCTTATAAGATGCTTCCCGCCTCACAGCTTGCCATTATCCCTGGGGTCGGGCATGGGGCGTTTCTGGAGAATTTTGACGCAGTTATGGCTTGCATTCTGCCCTTTCTCAAAGCAACTTCATGACAAACGCCGCTGCAATCAGCCCGACACCGATGAGCGCGAGAGCAATGCCCAGCGGCTTCCGTTCGCTCATGCGGGCAAAAGAGAGGCACCAGAACCCGCACACAAAGAGAAACACGCCGCCCGCAACTAGCCAGCGGGCCGTCTGTCCAAAAAGTCCGAAGTAATGGCAGAACCGTACTGATGTCCACAGAGCTCCCGCCGCCCACAGCGCTAGTCCAAGCATCGCAGATATGAGTGTTGCAATCATTTCGCTTCCCTTTGTGTTTGTGCCGAATGACAGCCGTACAGAGGTTCATCACCTGCAGGCCGACCTCTAATTCGGATATTTTAGGCGGTTTTGGAATTTTGCCGGACTCTGTCAGACGAAGGGATTTCGCGTCTGATGCGGTTTTTAGAGTTTTCGGAGCCTTGAGCGGCTGTTCCATGCTTCCTCTTTTCTTCGGAAAAGAACGCAGGACAAAATCATTTGCAATTTTTGCATCTATTTAATGACTGAACGCCGATAATGAACGCAACTTGCCTTTTCCCATGCCGCAGACTCTGGAGCGATATTCGGCAGCTCCTGCTTCGTTCGCTTTCCGCTAATGCAGCTTCTCTCTTTTTTTTCTGGAAGGATGACCAATGGGCGTCTTCAAATTTACTGCCGTTGCGGTTGTTGTTGGCACGGTGTTTTATGCCGGCGCCGGCTATTTCGGCGTACCTTACGCGACTCGCTCAGTCCTCAATCAATTCGTCGCCCAAAAACTCGGTCGTCCGATTCAGCTCGACGACGTCTCCTTCAATCCCTGGACGCTTACCTATAAACTTTCGGGGCTGCACATTCCTGCCAAAGAGGGCCAGAATGACTTGATCGCACTCGACAAATTGAAGCTCGATTTCTCGGCAAAGACCTTTGTCGAATTCGCGCCCATTCTAGAAGAAGCTTCAATCGAAGGCCTCAAGATCGATGCCGTCTACAACGACGATCTCAAGGCCGACATCGCCGCTCTCGCGAGCGGCAGCAGCGAAGAAAACAAAGCTTCCGGCTCATCGAGTTCATCATCCGATGCCGGCAGCGGCCTTCCAGCCTTTGCGGTCTACAACATCAGCGTTTCCAACAGCAGCATTCGCTATGCGGATCCGGCATCGAATCTCTACCAGACGATTTCCGACATTGAAATTGCGCTTCCTTTCGTAAGCACGCTCGCGAGTTCGAACGAAAGCCTCATGACGCCGAAGATTTCTATGAAGCTCAATGGCAAGCCGATTGAAGCTGCAGGCGTGGTTCGTCCTTTCGGCTCCTCGCTCGAAGCGAAGCTCAACCTCAAGATCGACGATCTTGATTTGGCGCCTTGCGCCGCGATCATCCCGCAGTTCAACGGCGGCACTGTCAGTTTTGCGAGCGGCAAGCTTTCGTCGAACCTCAACTTCACCTTTCAGAATCCGACAGGCGGCAATCCCGCGAAGATGCTCCTCTCTGGAAGCACTACGATTTCGAATGTTTCCGTCAAGGACGCAGCCAAGAAGCCGCAGGAAATCGCTCGCCTCGACAAAGCTACGATCACGCTCAAGAAGATCGACTTCGTCGAATCTTCGGCGGACATTCAATCGGTCGCGATCGACGGCCTCAAGATTCTCGCCGTGAACGACAAGGAGGGAATCAATTGGGTGTCGGTCTTTGCCGGCGAACCGACGGACAAAACGATCAAGGCATCAAAGACCGAGAGCTCATTTTCCGGTTCCGCGAGGTCCGTCGGTTGGCGCCTGCGCATAACCGAAGCGACCGTTTCAAATTCCGAAATGCGATGGCAGGACAAGACCAGCTTGCCGGCAGCGGATATTCCTGTAAAGAACATCACGGCGAGCCTCAAGAATTTTGATCTTGCGGGAGAGTCTCCCGCGAACTTCTCACTTGATTCTGACCTTTTGGGCGGTCATGCGGGACTCTTGGGTTCGCTCGCGATTGCTGAACAGAACATTGATGCGGACGTCACGCTTAAGGGCCTTACGCTCAAGAGCGTCGCGCCCTATCTGAAAGGGATTGGTCTTGATCTCTCTGCGGCTGTCGACGGGACGGCAAAGCTCACGATGAAGAAAGGCTCTTTTTCAGCGTCAGGCAATATCACGGCCTCAGATTTTTCGGTGAAGCAAGGAAAGAACACGCTTGTTGCTGGCAAGTCGGCAAATGTCGATTTGAAGTCTTTCGAACCGGATCAGTCGCGAATCGACATCAATGCAGTGACCGTCAAAGGCCTCGTCGTCAATGCGGTCAATACGGAGAACGGCCTCAACTTCGCCAATCTCGCGAACGGCGCATCGATCGGCTCCAAAAAGCTTAAAGCCGACGAAAAGACTGCTTCTCAGTCGGCGCATCAGACCACAAAAGCAATGCCCTGGCAGTGGCGTTTGGGTACGGCCTCGCTCACAAGCTCGACTTTGAATTACAAGGACGAAACGGTGAAGCCTGCTGCAGGCGTACAGATTTCTTCGATCAACGCTACAGTGAAGAACCTTTCGTCCGATTCGAAGACGCAGGCGGTGCTCGATTTCGGTGCATCGCTGGGCCACGGTGCGGTCAACGGCGCGGGCAAGTTCACATACTCTCCGATAAATGCCGCTGTTGAAGTGAAGGCTTCAAAGATCGAACTTAAGAATTTCTCGACGTTCCTGTTGCACTACGCGGGCATAGGCGCCAACTCCGGCGCCCTCGGCGCCGAGGGCAAAATGACGGCTACGACCGAAGGCATGAAGCCTACGGTCTACAATTGGAAAGGCGGAGTATCGCTTTCCAACCTCAACCTCGTCAATGCTAAGGGCAGCAGCCTCATGGGTTGGAAGAATGCTTCTCTTACGGGTATGGACATCGAGACGACCAAGCCGATCAAGATTGTCGTAGCAAGAGCCGAAATTGAAGAGCCCGCGCAGCAACAGGTCAAAGTGGTAAAGAAGGCGGCAGGCATCGCATCCGTCGTTGCGGCACTTGCGGGCAAAGACAAAACTGCAGACAAGATCGAGAAGTACGTCGGCAAGGTCGAGGGCAACATTGTTCTCGAAAACGTGCGCTACGAAAACGGCCGCTTCAGCGCTGAAGGCGGCGACTCTGCATCCGTCGGCGGCATCATGCTGCAAACGCTCTCGAATTCGCTAGGCAGCAAGTTAATTTCGAGCAACGGCTCGACAAGCACGAGCAGTAAGAAGTAAGTCGGCAAATCTCGGGCGGGCTTCAAAGGTGCTCCTGACATGTTTGCATTTGGAGCGAATTTCGGACATGTTATGAGGGCCAGCGGGCGGTAATGAGTTGCCAACGCTTAATCAGAAAATAAATTAACTGAAACATGATGAAATGCTTCGTGCATGGAAATGTGGAGCATCCATGCCAG
>CAZUXQ010000012.1:6986-14033 GCA_964624425.1 uncultured Sutterella sp. | reverse complement strand
CTGGCGAGAAGCTTCTCGGCGAGCGCCATTCCGACGCCGTTGGCGATGCCCTGGCCGAGCGGGCCGGTCGCCGTCTCAACGCCGGGCGTCGCGTCGACTTCCGGATGTCCGGGCGTCTTGCTGTGCAGCTGACGGAAGTTCTTGATGTCTTCCTTCGAGAGATCAAACCCCGTGAGATGCAGAAGCGCGTACTGCAGCATCGAGCCGTGTCCGTTCGACAGAATGAAGCGGTCGCGGCCGATCCACTTGGGATTCAGCGGATTGAAGCGAAGATGGCGCGACCAGAGGGCTACGGCAATATCGGCCATGCCCATCGGCATGCCGGGATGGCCGGACTTGGCCTTTTGGACGGCGTCCATGGCAAGCGCGCGGATGGCGTTTGCCATCGTCTGAGCGGAGACGTTTGGCATCGAAAAAGTCTTTTTGAGAGGGAATGCAAAAAAATGCGCAGGCAGTCCTTCGACTCAGCCGTTTGCGCGACGAAAGGCTCGAAACGGTCTCAAACTTCGGGCGCTGCGCCGACAGCTCTTGATTTTACCGCAGAGGCGGCAATTTCTGCGACAATGCCTCCCGCGCATGCCTCTCCTGCGGCACGGCCTTCCCATGCCTTCAACTCCAAACTATCGGTCCCGTCATGGCGCTTCCACGCTTCTTCATCGATCAGCCGAGTTCCTTCTTCGACGGACGCGTCGCGCTCCCCGACAAGGCCGCGCGCCATGCGGGGCGCTCCTTGAGACTGCGCGAAGGCGAACGCGTGGAGCTCTTCAACGGCTCGGGCGCGGTCTGGCGAGGCCCCATCGGCTTTTCAGCCGATGGGGCCTGGGTGACGATCGACGAAACAGACGCGCCCGCCCTCGAATCGCCTCTCAGAATTACGCTTCTGCAGAGCTTCGTGGCGCCCGAAAAAACCGACTGGATCACCGAAAAGGCGGTCGAAGCGGGCGTCTCGGCAATTGTGCTCGCACCCGCGCAGCGCTCCGTCACGAAGCTCAGCCGCGAACGCCTCGAAAAGCGGCTCGCGCGCCTCGCCGACATCGCGCGCGCCGCGTGCGAACAGTCCGGGCGCAGCGTCGTGCCGAGCGTTGCGGCAGAGATGAAGCTCGAAGACGCCTTCACAAACATCGAAGCCGAACGCCGCCTCATTCTCGCTCCCTCGGCAAAGAACGCCGAACCCAATGCCGGCGTCGCACCGGGACTTGCCTCGGCAGCGATCGCCGTCGGACCCGAAGGCGGCTTCTCGCCCGAAGAAATCGCGCTCGCCGAGTCGCTCGGCTGGCAAGCCGCTCTCCTTGGGCCTCGCGTTCTT
This sequence comes from uncultured Sutterella sp., assembly GCA_964624425.1. Taxonomy (GTDB): domain Bacteria; phylum Pseudomonadota; class Gammaproteobacteria; order Burkholderiales; family Burkholderiaceae_F; genus Sutterella. The sequence continues at coordinate 12,727 of CAZUXQ010000012.1, read as the reverse complement.
CGCACCGAAACGGCGGGACTTGCCGCAGCCGTTTGGCTGCAGACGCTCGCGGGCGACTTCCCGCGCTGAGCGGCTCTTCGCACTTCCCAAGCGGCGCGCTGATTTTTTCAAGAATCGTCCGCAGCGCTAAGCACGACTTGATGGTGCAGAAAGAACTGGCGGCCCGGAGCCGTCTCCCCCTATCCGATCTCGATCTTTCGCCCTTCAAGGCATCTCGAGAAGCTCGGGAGCCCCTTCCGCTCGACCCAATTCGGCCGCCTTCGCGGCCGCGGCTTGGAGCGCAACGGGTTCGGAAGCCTCCGGCCGCGCGCTCTGCGCCAGGCTGACCAGATCCTTCCGATGCTTCGCGTCGGCCGCTTCGCTCACCTCGATCCACTGAGAGTAGGCAAGCTTCGTGAAGTCGATGCCCTTGCGGTAGTCGGGGCCGTTCTTCTTCGAGCGCGAAAGCTGCAGCGCGCCGTCGGAGTCGCCCAAGGCGGCAACGAGAAGACGGCTTCGCTCCTTCATCACTTTTTCGCCGTAGCCGTTGTCCGTCTTGCGGCGTGCGGCGCCGCAGTACCACTTGAGGCCGGCGCTCACGCTCCCCGTCTTTTCAATGAGCGACTTCAGAATAGTTGTGCCCACAACGAGGTTCGGATAGGGTTCGAGCGCCGCTTTGCGGCCGCCGAACGCTTCGAACTTGTCGAGATGCACCTTCGTCATCACCTGCATGAGCCCTTCGGCGCCCGCGCCGCTCCTGGCGGCTGGGTTGAAGCTCGATTCCGTGCCGACCACGGCGAGGATCAGCATTGGATCGACATCAAGTCCGGCGCCTACTTCAAGCACCCATTCCGTCATGAGGCGCGCCTGCGCCATCGGCACGCGGTAGGTGCGGCTGATGTAAGCGGCGACTTCGCCGCCCGAAATCCCGAGGGGATCGCTTTCTTCAGCCTTGGACGCAGCCTCCCAGCGCGCGACGATCGCGGGCGCAGGATTCGAGAGCTTCCTCGGAATGTCCTCGAGCGGGAGTTCGCGCTGCTCCGCTGCGGCCGCTCGCTCAAGCTCGGCTTCCTGATGCGAGCGCACGAGCGAACCCGCCGCCAGCACGACAACGACGCTTGCCAAAAGCGCTGTCGGCAGCGCGAACTTCTTCAGCTTGGAAGGCTTCGGCACGTACACGCCCGGATTCGCAAGCGGCTTCAAGGGCTGCGGTCGGTAAGGCTTGTAAGGAAGATCTTGAGCTTTGTTCTTCATACGTCCTAGAGGCGGCGCGAACCGCACCGGCTCTCGACAACAAAGCGAGCTTTGCGCCTCTGAAGCCGAGGGCGCGCGCCCGACAGGGAAAATTCAAACGCCGGCGAATGTGCGGCGAATGCACGCAGAAAAAGGCGGCGGCATGTCCGCGTCGCCCGCCTCAAAAATCGATGCTTGATTGTACTCAAAATTTCTCGTCGAATTGAAATTGCGGCGAGCGAAAGGCGACTTCGCCTGCGGCACTGGCGCCTTTAGAACGAAAACATTGCCGTATTCACGAAGCGCTTCTCTCGAAATCCGCCTTCAGTCCTACGCAGAACCATATAGAGCGATATTTCCGTCTGCCAATTACAATGGAAGTTCGTTCGTTCGAAACTTGCAAAAAAGGAGCCCGCCATCATGAAGCGCCGATCGATTCACCGCGGAGGCATCCTCACTGCCGGCTACGACCCTGTGCGCCGCTATCTCGACGTCGAATTCGACACGCATCGAGTTCTTCGCTGCGAAGGGATCGGCCTCGAAGCCGTCGAGCGCTTTCTCGACTCTTCTTCGCCTTTCGGCTATTGGAAGGACGAGATCGAGGAGAACTACGCCATTCGAGAAATCTCCGCCAAGGAACAGTCGGGCGAGCCGCCGGAAGCCAAGAAGAGTCTCGACGATCTGAAGCGTCTTTTCGGCGATCTTTGAGATCGCGCCCCGAAAATCAGAAGTCCCGGGCGCGTCGAGGACTTCTTTTGCATTCGGCTGTCTGTTTCGGGCTACGCGAAGAAGAAGGTCGCGAGACCCAAGAAGATGAGGAAGCCGCCGGAGTCGGTGGTGAAGGTAAGGAGCACGGAGCCGCCCATGGCCGGATCGCGGCCGAGCTTCTTCAGAATGAACGGCACCGCCAGACCGATCACCGCGCCCTGCAGCATGTTGAGAAGCATGGCGAGCGCCATAACGAGCCCCAGCTTCATGCCTTCGGGCGTGTCCCAGTAAAGCGCCCAGGCGAGAAGTCCGGCGATGATGCCCCAGATGACGCCGTTGATGACGGCCACGCCCACTTCCTTGCGCCAGATATCGGCCGTGTTGGCATTCGTCACCTGCCCCATCGCGAGCGAACGCACGAGAAGCGTAAGCGTCTGATTGCCGGAATTGCCGGCCATGCCGGCCACGATCGGCATGAGGGCGGCGAGCGCCACGACGCGCTCGATCGTGCCGTCGAAGGCGGAAATCACGCGCGAGGCGAAAAAAGCCGTGCAGAGATTGACGCCGAGCCAAAGCCAGCGGCTCTTTGCCGAATCCCAAACGCCGCCGAACAAGTCCTGTTCGTCGTCGAGACCGACCGCGCCGAAGGCGTCTTCTTCGCTTTCTTCACGGATGACGTCGACAATTTCGTTCACCGTCAGACGCCCGACCAATCGGCCGGCTTCGTCGACGACGGCCGCGCTCACCAAGTCGTAGCGTTCGAACGCCTGCGCGGCGTCCGACGCGTCGTCGAGCGGGTTGAGCGTGAAGGTCTCAGTCTGCATGATGCGGCGGACCTGCTTCGCGGGATCGCTCGTAAGGAGCTGCGAAACGGCAAGCGCCCCCTTGAGGACCCCGAGCCGATCCACGACGAAAATCTGATCCAGGTGATCCGGAAGCGTCTTGAAGCGCCGCAGATAGCGAAGCACCATGTCAACCGTGACTTCTTCGCGGATCGACACCATCTCGAAGTCCATGCGCGCGCCGACGCTTTCCTCCGGATAAGACATGGCCGCACGGAGCTGCGCTCTTTCTTCGTGCGTAAGGCCTTCCTGAACCTGCGCCATGACGTCGGGCGGCAGGTCGTCCACAAGATCGGCGATCTCGTCGGTGTCGAGCGTTTCGACGGCCTCGACAAGCTCGCGCCGATCCATGGCGCCGATAAGGGTTTCGCGAACGCCCTCGTTGACTTCAAGAAGGATGTCCCCGTCCGAATCGCTTCGAACCAGATTCCAAACGGCAAGACGTTCGTCGAGCGGCAGCGCTTCGAGCACCCAGGCGATGTCCGCAGGGTGAAGCTGTTCGAGAACGGTTTTGAGTTCGTACGCGGCCGCAGGCGTAATGGGAAGTGCGTCGCTTTCTTTGTCGACATTCTGAATCGGGAATTCGCGGGTGCGTTTCTCGTCGGCTTCAAAAATCTGCTGAATGCGCGCGAGGGCTCGGCTCGCTTCGTCGGAGTCGAGCGTGAAGGCGTCGTCTTCGGCGGCAGGAGGCGCCTCCTGAACTCTTTGGGCTTCTTGCGCGGTCTGAAGCTTCAGGTCTTCGCGAGACTCTTCGCCGAACGGCCGGCCGGAGGCATGCCGCGCTTCAGGAGTGCCTGCGGCGCGGTCTCTGCGTCCGCTGATCGAACTCTTCGTCATCGCCGCCTCCTCCATTCGTTTTTTCGGCGCTGCGCACGCGGCTTCAGATGCCGCGGCAGACTCTCCGATTACAGCGCAAACCTCGGCGCGCGCGGAAGGAGCGCGCGCCGAGCCCAACAAAACAGCCGAGAGGCTATCATATCTGAGGCATTTTCAAGCTGAGAAACATCAGCCTTTTGCCGCGCCGGGCGCCGTCAAAGCTTCCAGTCGAAGCCGGCGCGCCCCTTCATGCGCTCGGCAAACTTCTTCCACTGGCGGCCGATCTTGAGGCGCCCGAAAAAGCGGATGTACTGCGGCGCTGGAATGAATTCGGACGAGCCGTAGCCGTCGACGACCCAGATCCGGCCCGAGCCGCCGTCGAAAAAGAGATTCGCCGGATGCAGGTCGCTCACGATGATGTTCGTGCGGATCATCTCTTCCTTGAAGGCGAGAAGCTTCTTCTGCAGCCAAGCGAGGCGCTCTGCGGACGCCGAGCAAATGAATTCGTCGAGGCGGCAGACAGCCTCGCCCGCAACCTTCGCCTGCTCGAAGCCGATCAGCTCGTCGGTTTCGAAGCTGCCGAAATAGGCCGGCATGAAGTCCGCGTCGACGCCTTTGCGCTTCAGGTACTCAAAGTAGGCGATCTCGCGCACCGTCTGCACCGACGAATCCTTCCTGCTCACCTTGAGGATGCGGTCGGGGTGCTTTTCGCTCGTCAGGCATTGACGCTCGGAGCCGCGCGAAACAACCGTATCGTAGTCTTGCCAGGGAATCACGAAATCGCTTCCTTATGCCTCTCGCCGCCCGCTGCGGGCGCTTCCGCGTCCCCGCCCTTATCTTCGGCTTCGTCGAGTTCTTCTTCGGCAAGATCTTCTTCGAGCGCCATTTCGGCTTCGGCCGAGATCGATTCGTCAAGCACCTTGACGACTTTCGCGTCCATGACGAGATCGATCAGGTCGCAGCCGAGAATCTGAAGCTCGACCTTGCGCCCGCGCATGAGGTCTTCGGGCAAGCCCGGCACGCGCTGCATGAAGGGCAGTCCGTCGATGCGGACGAGGTCGCCCTTGACGACGATCGCTTCGATGCGCTTCAGGTCTTCCTGCAGGATCCAGCGCAGCGACCAGTAGCGTTCCATGCGCGTCTGGAAGTCGCCGTAAAGCGAATAGAGGTTGTCGAACTGACTCACGATCGAGAAAAGGTCGACATCGTTGCCGGCATAGCACGGACCGCGTCCCTGAAGCGTTGAAATGATCTGGCGCTGATTGATCATGTCGACGTAGCGGCGCAGAGGCGACGTGCACCACGCATAGCGGATGACGCCCAGACCGTCGTGCGGTCCCGGGGACGTGCTCATGCGGACGCGGCCCATGCGCTGCGAGCGGTAGATGCCGGGCGCCGCATGCTCTTCGAGCCAGAGGCCCCACGTGCTGTTCGCGAAAATCATGAGTTCGGCGACAAGAAGATCCAAAGGAGCGCCGCGGCGGCGTCCCTTCACGCGTATCACCGCATCCTCGCCTTCGCCCTCGAGCGCGAAGAACCAATCAATGCGGCCCGCCGGTTCCGGACGGCCGCGCACTGCTTCGCGCCCCTTCTGCAGGTGCTTTGCGAAGCGCCAGAGCCAGCCGATGTCGTCGGCGAAGGGAATGTCGAGCTCGCCCGATTCGATCGCCTCTTCCGTAACAAGCGAATCAATCTTGTCGTAGCGCAGGTTCTTCTTGACCGAAAGTCGCTCAAGGCGCGTTTCAGTCTTTTCGACGACGAACCCTGCATCTTCAACTGTAATGTAAAGCGACAGGCACGGCACCTCGGCGCCCTCGTCGAGCGAGAAGGCCTTCACCCAATTGTCAGGCAGCATCGTCGTCTTGAGGCCGGGCGCATAGACCGTGCTCATGCGGGCGCGCGCAACCTGATCAAGCGGCGAATCGCGTTCGATGCCGAGCGCGGGCGCGGCGATATGCACGCCCACAACCGTGCGGCCGCCGCTCAAGTGCCTGACGCTCGCCGCGTCGTCGATTTCCGTCGTGTCGGAGTCGTCGATCGAGAAGGCGTCGACGCCGGCGACGGGGAGAAGCTGCCAGCCGAGCGCCGGATCGGCAGGATCGGGCGGCTGCGGCAGATCGCGCGGGAAGCCTCGGCCCTTCGGGAAATTCATCGCGTAGAAGC
>CAZUXQ010000012.1:0-6976 GCA_964624425.1 uncultured Sutterella sp. | reverse complement strand
GCGCCACGGGGACGCGATCGCGCCGAGCGAGAGAAGGAGGCGCAGCGGCGTCTGACGGGTTTCGGCCGCAGCGTCCGAGAGCGCCTTCCACTCAATGCCGTTTTTGTCGGGCGCGATGAGAAGCATCATCGCGCTGCGGCGAATCTCTTCGGGAATGCGGCCGTCGATCATTTCGGCCGCCCAGACTTTGCGCAGCTCTTCCTGACGGCGCTTGCGCTCGAGCGCTTCAAGCGCCTTCCGGAGAATGTCGGCCGGCGCTCGGCGATAGCGGCCGCGGCCCTTTCTGTAGAAGTAGACCGGATTGGCATGAAGCGCGATCAGAAGCGCGGCCTTGTCGACCGGCGTCGCGGCGCCGCCCCAGTATTCGCCGGCGAGATCCTCGAAGCCGAACTCCTCGTCGGGACAAACCTCCCAAAGGAAGCTCGGATCGAGCTCGGCGCTTTCGGCCTGAGCGCATGCATTCAGATCCGCCGCCGACGGCGACTCATAGGAAAAGAAAACGTGCGAGGCCTTGATTTTGGTGCGCCGGCCCGTCGCGAGCTCCACCTGATAGGCGTTGCCAGCCTGAGAAAGCACCGTACCCGCCTTGAAGGCGCCGTCTTCTTCAAAAAAGAGGTTCATATGCCGTCCGCAGAATGCGGCCTGAAGATGATGAAAAGCATGCAATCATTCGATTCGAGCGGCGCGCAATGCGCCGCCAAAATTGAACAGGATTTTTTATTTTGCCCGATTCGGCGGTTCGCCGCGAAATTGCGCATGAGCCGAAATTGCCGGCCTCATGCTCCAGATTCCCGCTTCACCCAGCGCATGACGAGCGGTAGATATTCCTCAAAGCGCGAGAGCTGGTGGTCGTCGCCGGCCGATACGACGATGTTTGCATGCCGAAGCGTCTTCCAAGCGAGATGCCAGTCGAGGACTTCGTCGGCAGTCGACAAAAAGAGAAGCGCGTTCTTCTGATCGACGTCCGCCGCATCTGCCTCTGCGGCCAGACGTTCGAAATCCTTCGCGAAGCCCGGAAGCACGTCGACGCGGCGTTCGGTGCCGTGAACGAGCCGCGTGCCGGCTTCGGCCGAAACGAATTTCCAGGGGGCGAGGCACGGATTGACGAGGACGGTCCGCACGTCGATGCCGCCGCCGAAGCGCACCGCAAAGCGGCACGCCGAAAAGCCCCCGAGGCTTGAGCCGAACACCGTCAGGCGCGTGCGTCGAAGCGCCTTCGCGTAACGCTCGAGAAGCTTGTCGACTTCAAGCGGCGCAATGTTGAGGTCGGGCGAAAAGAAAGGAACGCCGTCGACTTCGGCCGCAACCTTCATCAGCCGCGCCTTTCGAGACGCGGGCGACGAAAGAAAGCCGTGGAAATACAAAATGGCCGGCGGCTTCTCGGCGCCGTCCGCGAACGTTTCATCTAGCCGACGGCCGAGCGCTTCCGCCCGCGCGAGTTCGCGCGCCCGCTGCTTCTCGGCCTCTGCCTCAAGCTGCGCCTGAAGCGCCGCATCCGTCGTCTTTTCGCTCATTTGCGTCATTTCCCAGCCTTCTTTTCAAGCGCTTCGAGGAGCTTTTCGTGAATGCCGCCGAATGCGCCGTTGCTCATGCAGAGAAGCACGTCGCCGGGACGCGCTGTTTCGACGGCATGCTCGACGAGGTCGTCGACGTCATGCGTCGCGTAGGCCTTTCCGCCCAAGGGCGCAAGCGCTTCGGCCGGATCCCACTGCACGCCGGCGCCCGCATAGCAGAAGACCTTGTCGGCATCTGCAAGGCTCTCGGCGAGCATCGACTTCATGGTGCCGAGCTTCATCGTATTGCTGCGCGGCTCAAGAAGCGCAAGAAGCCGGCCCTGCGCGCCTTCGGCTCCTGCTTCTCCGGCGAAATAGGCCATCTTCGACTTTACGGCCGCAACCGTTTCGCGAATGGCGGTCGGATGGTGAGCAAAGTCGTCGATGACGGCGCAGCCGCCTGCATAGCCCTTCATTTCCTGACGACGGCGCACGCCGGAGAAGCGGGCAAGCGCCTCCAGCGCCGCTTCGGGCTCGACGCCGACGGTGCGAGCCGCGGCGACAGCCGCCACGGCATTGAGGGCATTGTATTTTCCAGGCATCAGCAAAGAGAGCTCGCCGACTTTGCGGCCGTCGAGATAGACGACGCCGCCCGCAGAATGAAAGTCGATCTGCCAGCCCGTCGACGTCCCGATGTCTTCATAGGGCGCATCAAAACGCTCGAGAGTCGACCAGCAGCCGCGCTCGAGCACGCGGTCGAGCGCCTCGCAGCGGCCGTTCGCGATGATGGTTCCTTCAGACGGCATGATGCGGACGAGATGATGGAACTGCGTTTCGATGGCAGCCAGATTCGGAAAGATGTCCGCGTGGTCGTATTCGAGGTTGTTCAAAATGGCGGTTCTCGGTCTGTAGTGCATGAACTTGCTTCGCTTGTCGAAGAAGCACGTGTCGTACTCGTCGGCCTCAATCACGAAAGGCGCGCGCGGCCGCGAGGCGTTGCCGAGGTCGGCGGAGCATTCGCTCCAGCCGGGAACGCCGCCGATTAAAAATCCAGGCTCAAGACCAGCCTCCTTCAGAATCCAGCCGAGCATTGCGGTAGTCGTCGTCTTGCCGTGCGTGCCTGCAACGGCGAGGACGCGGCGGCCCTGCAGAATGTTCTCGCTCATCCACTGCGGACCCGACGTATAAGGAAGCCCTTCGTTGAGAATGGCCTCGAGAAGCGGATTGCCGCGGGAGACGGCGTTGCCGATCACCCAAAGATCAGGCTTCAGCTCGAGCTGCTCGAGCTCGAAGCCTTCGATCAGCTCGATGCCGGCATTCTTGAGCGCGCCGCTCATCGGAGGATAGACGTTTTTGTCGCAGCCGGTGACGAGATGCCCCGCCTGCCGCGCGATTTGGGCGACGCCGCCCATAAAGGTTCCGCAAATGCCGAGAATATGAATGTGCATGGCGCTGAAGTCGAGGCGAGCGCCGATCGCGGCTCCATGCCCGAACGCGCGGCCTCGCTTTGAAAAAAATCGATGTGCGAAGAATAGCAATCAGCCGCTTGAATATGCAGCGTCCAAAACAAAAAAGAAGGCCCGAAAGCCGCGGCGCCGGCCGCCAAAGAATTTTGGCGCGATGCGCTGCCGGCGGGAAACGGCCTTCAAGACGGCCGAAGCACTCACGGGCATAGTACCCGACGCCGGCTTGGCCGAACATGAAATTTGCCGCCGACACGCGCTTTTTGCGCCCGAACATCATGCCGCCGCACCGCGGAAAAAGCATCGTGCGGCGCTCGCCGTCATGCGCGCGGCGCCAGACCTGCCTCTTCGGCTCGCTCGCGGGCATCATTCTCCCGGAATCGGCGGAAGAGTCAGCCGCCGAGCCCGCGCCGCTCGGCAAAACGCCTGTCGACGGAAACGACGGCAGACACTGCGCCAGAGCGCCGGATTCGAGCCCGAAGCATCCGGCGCGCTTCGTGCGCCGAACGCTGAACAGCTGCGGAGAAGCTCTTTTCAATCTTCGTCTTCGTGCGCGCCGAACCCGTTCTCATTCACCTCCGGCCGCCCGACAATCAGCAGATCGATCCAGAACGCCGGACTCGCCGGCCCGGACGTACAGCACAGGCTTCTCGACATTGATCTGCAGCATCATGCCCTCGGACGACTCAACGGATTAACGCTTTTGAGGAACCCAAAAATGCGCGGCGGCGGATAGACTTCGGCGCTTCGGCAGGCTTCGCTCGCGAAAAACCTGTCCGAAGCCTCGGCTTCAGGCCCAAAAGCACATGCAGAATTCGAAGAAAATGCCGTCCGTTCGGCTGAGATGCGATCGCTTTAGTGCGCAGCGCTGCTTCTTCGGAGAACAGCCTCGGCCTTTGACAAGCACTTTCAAAGTGCGCAAAATGCCTGAAAATAGCCGCAGAATGCCGAGTTTTCGCGTTTTTGACGCAAACCCGCCCTCCAGAGGAGCGCGCTCGGCATATGATAGGCGAGCGAAAGACGCCAGCGGCAATCTGACGAATCAACTTTCAACATATGCCCAGCCATGGATCTGCGTAAATTAAAGACTCTTATCGACCTCGTCAGCGAAAGCGGCGTGGCCGAGTTGGAAATTTCCGAAGGCGAAGACCGCGTCCGAATCGTCAATCGTCCGACCGCGCCAGCCCAGCCGGTCCAAAATCTGGTGACGGTTGCGGCGCCGGCTTCCGCGCCCGCCGCTTCCGCGCCGCAGCCTGCCGCTGCGGCGTCCGCCGCCCCTGCCGCCGAACCGCAGGGCGCGGCCATCACCAGCCCAATGGTGGGCACGTTCTATCGTGCTCCGAGTCCCGGCGCCGCGCCCTTCTGTGAAGTGGGCGACGCGATCAAGAAGGGACAGGTAATCGGCATCATTGAAGCCATGAAGCTCCTGAACGAAATCGAAGCGGATCAGGACGGCGTCGTCAAGGCCTTCGCCGCCGAAAACGGCCAGCCGGTCGAGTTCGGCCAGCCGCTCGTCATCCTCGAATAACAACCGCCGCCTTCAGAACCCATGTTTGGAAAGATTCTTATTGCCAACCGCGGCGAAATCGCGCTGCGCATTCAGCGTGCGTGCCGCGAATTGGGCATCAAGACAGTGGCAGTGCATTCGACGGCCGATGCCGACGCCAAGTACGTGCGCCTCGCCGACGAGAGCGTCTGCATCGGCCCGGCGCAGTCTCCGCTCTCCTACCTCAACGTCCCGGCCATCATTTCCGCTGCCGAAGTCACCGACGCAGAAGCCATCCACCCGGGCTACGGCTTTCTTTCTGAAAACGCCGACTTTGCCGAACTCGTCGAAAAATCGGCCTTCGCCTTCATCGGTCGGCTTCCCGCAAGCATTCGCCTCATGGGCGACAAGGTAAGCGCCAAGCAGGCCATGAAGGACGCAGGCGTGCCCTGCGTGCCGGGCTCGGACGGCGCCCTTCCGGAAGATCCCGAAGAAATCATCCGCATTGCCCGCCGCATCGGCTACCCGATCATCATCAAGGCGGCGGGCGGCGGCGGCGGACGGGGCATGCGCGTCGTGCGCACGGAAGCCGCGCTGCTCACCTCGGCGAGCATGACGCGAGAAGAAGCGCGCGTCGCTTTCGGGAACCCGACCATCTACATGGAAAAGTTCCTCGAGAACCCGCGCCACATCGAAATTCAGGTGCTTTCGGACAACTTCCAGAATGCGATCTATCTGGGCGAACGCGACTGCTCCATGCAGCGCCGCAACCAGAAGGTGCTCGAAGAGGCCCCGGCCTACGGCATCCCGCGCAAGCTCATCGAGAAGCTCGGCAGCCGTTGCGTCGAAGCCTGCCGCCGCATCGGGTACCGCGGCGCCGGCACGTTCGAGTTCCTCTACGAAAACGGCGAGTTCTACTTCATCGAAATGAATACCCGCGTGCAGGTTGAGCACCCGGTAACGGAACTCATTACCGGAGTCGACATCGTCTGCGAACAGATCCGCATCGCCGCGGGCGAACGTCTGCGCTACAAGCAGCGCGACATTCAGCTCCGCGGCCACGCGATCGAATGCCGAATCAACGCCGAAGATCCATTCACGTTCGTGCCCTGCCCGGGCAAGGTGACGGGCTGGCATCTGCCCGGAGGTCCCGGCATCCGCATCGACACGCATGTCTTTGCGGGCTATACGGTTCCGCCCTATTACGACAGCATGATCGGCAAGATCATCGCCCACGGCGACACGCGCAGCCAGGCGATCGCCCGCATGCGCATCGCGCTCTCCGAGTTTGCCGCCGAAGGCATCAAGACGAACGTGAAGCTGCACCGCGAGCTTTTGGCCGATGAACGCTTCGCGCGCGGCGGCACGAGCATTCACTACCTGGAAGAAAAGCTTCACGCCCGCAAGAATGCCGGCGTTTCCTAAGCCGCCTCTCAAGCGAACTGCCTGGCGCACGAGGGAGAGCACGATGCGTGCCCTCCCTTTTGATTTCTGCCGCCGTTGCGGCGCTTTCCGCATCAAGAAGCCGAACCCATGCGCCATGATCGATAGACAGCCTCGCCGCCTTCAAGCGAGTTGCAGATCGCTCAAGCCGTCGAGCCTCTCGGCGTCGCGCCGCTCATCGTCTTCACCTCGAACTCCCTGATGAGTAATTCCCAAACAGCAGGCAACGAGCTTTCGGCGGCCGCTCAGGCCGATCCTGCGTTCAGAAAATCGGTCTTGAAAGCATCTTCCTCTGCAGGTTCAGAGCCGGCGGCTGAAAATGAGAAGCTCGGTGCTTTCCCAGGAAATGTTGCAGTCATGCAACAGAAGCCGTAAATTTTGCTTGCCCTCAGAAATGACTGCGCTGCAAGGGTTTCCATGGAAATTAGGGTTTATCCCTATTGGGGGGGGGGTAAAGATGCAAAGATTCCTCCGTCCCGAGCGGGGAGCAACTCCCGCAAGGAAGCGCGGCAGATGCTCCCCCGGAACTGCCGGGACAAGGAGCCGGCATTCGGTTCCGATTCAAGAAAGGAAATTTGCACATGTTCAAAAAGACTCTCATTTCTCTGGCCGTTCTCGGCGCTGCCGCAGGTTCTGCTGCTGCCGCTGACGTGACGATCTCTGGCCGCATCGACACCGGTCTCAACTATCAGCACAGCAAGGTATCCGGTTACGGCGACGCCTTCTACTGGGATGACAAGGATAACTACAAGAATGATGCCTTCCAGATGAAGTCCGGCCAGTATTCCGGCTCCCGCGTCACGATCACGGGTTCCGAAGAACTCGGCAACGGCATGACTGCCGGTTTCGTTCTGGAAAACGGTTTCGATAGCGATGACGGCGAACTCGGCCAGAGCGGTCGTCTCTTCGGCCGCGAAGCCATCGTCTATCTTGACGGAAGCTTCGGCAAGTTCGCCATGGGCCGCGTCGGTGCTCTGTCGTCGGGACTCGGCTCCTTCAATCTCGTGTACGGCTACACTCCGTTCGGTACGGGTTGGGGCGACTATGCCGGCGCCAAGGCCGAATTCATGATCGGCGACCGTGATCGCTTC
>CAZUXQ010000011.1:0-14243 GCA_964624425.1 uncultured Sutterella sp. | reverse complement strand
CCAGAGAATTCAACCGCGAAGGCTTTCCCGTCGTCGACAACTACACCTACGTCTTCTTGGGCGACGGCTGCCTCATGGAAGGCGTCAGCCACGAAGCGTGCTCGCTTGCCGGCGTGTGGCGGCTCAACAAGCTCATCGCCATCTACGACGACAACGGCATTTCGATCGACGGCGACGTGCGCGGCTGGTTCCGCGACGACACGCGCGGCCGTTTCGAAGCATACGGCTGGAACGTGATCGGCCCGGTCGACGGACACGACATCGACGCCGTGGACTGCGCCATTGCTGAAGCGAAGCAGTCCGCCGAGAGACCCACGATCATCATCGCGAAGACCACAATCGGCAAAGGCTCGCCCAACCGCCAGGGCACCGCGAAGGTGCACGGCGAAGCTTTGGGCGACGAAGAAATCGCCGCCGCGCGCGCGGCGATCGGCTGGAAATACCCGCCCTTCGAAATCCCGCAGGAAGTCTACGACGCCTGGGATCACCGCGAAGAAGGCAGGCGCATCGAAGGCGAGTGGCAGGCGATGTTCGCCGAATACGAAAAGGCTTATCCGGAATTGGCCTCCGAATTGAAGCGCCGCCTCGCGGGCGACCTCCCGGCCTCCTGGGACGACGCTGTGCTTGAAGCGGTCGCGAAGGCGGCCGAAGCCGCTGAAGCTGTCGCAACCCGCAAGGCGAGCCAGAAGGCGCTGAATGCCTTGGCTCCGGCGCTTCCCGAACTCCTCGGCGGTTCGGCCGACCTGACGGGGTCGAACCTAACGAGCTGGACGGGTTCCGCGAGCCTCAGCACGGGCGACTTCCTTGCGCGCTACATCAGCTACGGCGTTCGCGAATTCGGGATGTCCGCCATTTTGAACGGCATCGCGCTCTACGGCGGCTTCATTCCTTACGGCGCCACCTTCCTCACGTTCTCGGACTACTCTCGCAACGCGCTTCGCATGTCCGCCTTGATGAAGCGGCGCGTCATCAACGTCTTCACGCACGATTCCATCGGCTTGGGCGAAGACGGGCCGACGCACCAGTCGGTCGAACACATCCCGTCGCTGCGCCTCATCCCGGACATGGATGTCTGGCGTCCGGCCGACACGATCGAAACGATCGTCGCTTGGGCCGAAGCGATTGAACGCCGCGACGGTCCGTCGTGCCTCGTCTTCTCGCGACAGAATCTGCCTTTCGTCGACCGAGACGAAATCGATGCCGATGCAATCGCCAAGGGCGGCTACATTGCCGCCGAAGCGCCCGCCGGCGCCGATGAGGCGGACGTCATCCTCCTTGCGACTGGTTCGGAAGTGAGCCTTGCCATGGCCGCCCGCGCAGCGCTTGCGGCGCGCAACATTCAGGCGCGCGTCGTCTCGATGCCCTGCACGAGCCGCTTCGACAAGGAAGACCGCGAATACCGCGAAACGGTTCTCAAGCCCGGCACGCCGGTGCTGGCAATGGAGGCCTCGAAGAGCGATCTCTGGTGGAAGTATTTCTCCGGCAAGGGCGACGTCCTGGGCGTCGACCGATTCGGAGAAAGCGCTCCCGCCAAGGTTCTCTGGGAACGCTTCGGCTTCACGGTCGAAAACGTGGTTGCCAAAGTTGAAAACCTTCTCAAGTGAATTTCTTTCGAACTAGGAACAGCAAAATGACCATTCGAGTTGCCATCAACGGCTTCGGCCGCATCGGCCGCAACGTTCTTCGCGCGCATTACGAATCCGGCAAGTCTCACGACATCGAAATCGTCGCGGTGAACTCCTTGGGCGACGTGAACATCAATGCGCACCTCCTGCGCTACGATTCCGTTCACGGCCGCTTCAACGCCGCGGTCGAAGCCGACGGCGACTGCATGATCGTCAACGGCGACCGCATGCGCGTCTTCGGCACGCGCGACCCGCGCGAACTGCCTTGGGCCGATCTCGGCGTCGATCTCGTGATGGAATGCACGGGCGCCTTCAATTCAAAGGACAAGAGTCAGGTTCATATTGATCAGGGCGCGAAGAAGGTTCTTCTCTCCGCTCCGGGCAAGCCCGCCGACGCGACAATCGTCTACGGCGTCAATCACCGCATTCTGAAGGCCTCCGACACGGTCGTTTCGAACGCTTCCTGCACGACGAACTGCCTGGCTCCGCTTGCCAAGCCCCTGCAGGAGGCGATCGGCATCGAGCGCGGCCTCATGACGACGGTGCACGCCTACACGAACGATCAGGTTCTGACGGACGTCTACCACAAGGATCTTCGCCGCGCGCGATCGGCCACGCAGTCCATGATCCCGACGAAGACGGGCGCGGCCGCCGCCGTCGGCCTCGTGCTGCCGGAACTGAACGGCCTCCTCGACGGCTTCGCCGTCCGCGTTCCGACGATCAACGTGAGCTTCGTCGACCTCACCTTCATCGCCAAGCGCGAAACGAGCGTTGAAGAAATCAACGCCGTCATGAAGGCCGCGTCCGAATCCGAAGACTTGAAGGGCATCCTCGGCTACTGCGATCTGCCGCTTGTTTCAACGGACTTCAATCACGATCCGCACAGTTCCACGTACGATGCCACTCTCACGAAGGTTTCGGGCGGCAGGCTCGTAAAGGTCACAAGCTGGTACGACAACGAATGGGGCTTTTCCAACCGCATGCTCGACACAGGCTGCGCGATGATGGCCGCCAAGTGATCGGCTCGAAAGCGATTTGAACGGCTCGAAGGGCTGCAGACGGCTTCATCGGCCATTTGCAGCTCTTCGCATTTGAGACGATCGAGCCGCAGCGCTTTGCGGCTCGCGAATGGAATTCAGAAAACGCAGAAGGCTTAAGGAGTGGACTTATGCACATGAAGACGCTGGCGCAGCTCGCTGAAAAGGGCGAATTGAAGGGCAAGCGCGTATTGATTCGAAGCGACCTCAACGCGCCTCATGACGCCGAAGGCCGCATCACGAACGATGCCCGTCTCGTTGCGAGCGCGCCCGCCATCAAGATGGCGCTCGACGCGGGTGCAGGCGTGATGGTCATGAGCCACCTCGGCCGTCCGACCGAAGGCCTGGTGCTTCCTGCCGATTCTCTGGAAGGCGTGGCGAAGCGCATGGGCGAACTGCTCGGCCGCGACATGCCCCTGATTGAGGATTATCTCGACGGCTTCTCTCTTCAGCCCGGCCAGGTCGTGATGCTGCAGAACTGCCGCTGCAACGCGGGCGAAAAAAAGAACAGCGAAGAGCTCGCCGAGAAGTACGCCTCGCTCTGCGACGTCTTCGTGAACGACGCTTTCGGCACTGCGCATCGCGCTCAGGCGAGCACGACCGGCGTCGCGAAGTTCGCTCCCGTCGCCTGCGCAGGTCCCTTGATGGCTTCCGAAATCGCCGCGCTCGCAAAGGCGCTCGAAAGCCCGAAGCGGCCGCTCGTCGCGATCGTCGGCGGCTCGAAGGTTTCGACAAAGCTCACGATTCTCTCGAATCTTGCCGAAAAGGTCGACGGCCTCATCGCAGGCGGCGGCATTTTGAATACGTTCCTTCTTGCTGCCGGCAGGCCCGTCGGCAGGTCGCTCGCCGAGCCCGAACTCGTCGGCGAATGCCGCAAAGTTCTCGAGATCATCGAAAAGAAGGGAGCGGCCCTGCCGATGCCGGTCGACGTCGTCGTCGCGAAGGATTTCGCCGCCGATGCCGAGCACCGCGTTGCGGATGTCGACGACGTTCAGGCCGACGAAATGATCCTGGATGTGGGTCCGAAGACCGCCGAAATGCTGGGCGGCATCCTGCGCACTGCGGGCACGATCGTCTGGAACGGCCCGGCGGGCGTTTTCGAAATGGAACCCTTCGCGGGCGGCACGAAGGCTTTGGCCGAAGCGGTCGCGGACGCCACCGACAAAGGCGCCTTCTCGATTGCCGGCGGCGGCGATACGATTTCCGCCGTGAGCGCGTTCGGCGTGAAGGACCGCATCAGCTGCATTTCGACGGGCGGCGGCGCCTTCCTCGAGTTCCTGGAAGGCAGGACGCTTCCTGCGGTCGCCGTGCTTGAAGAGCGCGCCGCCGACTGAGCGAAGGCTAGATTCGTCAATCATTCGCCTGCAAGGAGAAAGAAATGAATTGCAAAGAAGCGCTTCTCGAGCGATTCCTGCGGTATGCGGCCGTGACGAGCCAGAGCGACGCGAAGGCGACGACCGTGCCGAGCACGCCGGGCCAGCTCGAGCTTGCGAAGCTCTTGGCCGAAGAACTGCAGGCCCTCGGCCTCGAATCGATTGAGATTTCCGAATTCGGCGTTCTTACGGCGAAGCTCCCGAGCAATCTCCCCGAAGGACGCCGGGCTCCGGCCGTCGGCTGGTGCGCCCACCTCGACACGGTCGACGTGAGCATCTCGCCCGACGTGAAGCCCTGGGTGCTTCGCGGCTACGAAGGCGGCGACATCTGCCTCAACAAGGAAAAGGACATTTGGCTGCGCGCGGCCGAACATCCCGAAATCGAAGACTACAAGGGCGACGACCTTGTGCTCTCGGACGGCACCTCGGTGCTCGGCGCGGACAACAAGTCGGCCGTCGCCAACATCATGACGGCTTTGGACGTCATCAGGAAGGAAAATCGTCTGCACGGCGACATCTGCATCGCGTTCGTGCCGGATGAAGAAATCGGCCTGCGCGGCGCGAAGAAGCTCGATGCAAGGAAGTTCCCTGCGGACTTTGCCTATACGATCGACTGCTGCGCTTTGGGCGAAGTCGTCTGCGAGACGTTCAATGCGGGGAGCGCGCTTCTCAAGATTCAAGGCATTACGGCGCATCCGATGTCTTCGAAGGGCGTGCTCGTCAATCCGACGCTTGCGGCCGTCGACTTCATCAACATGCTCGATCGCGGCGAAACGCCGGAATTCACCGAGAAGACCGAAGGGTTCATTTGGGTGCACGCCGTCAACTCCAACCCGGCTCAGGCGACCGTCGCAATGAAGATCCGCGACCACAACCTGAAGAAGTACGAGGCGAAGAAGGCGCTGATCCGCGCTGCGGCTGATTTTCTGCGGCAGCGCTATCCGCGCATCAAGATCGAGCTTTCGATGTCGGACACGTACGGCAACATTGCCGATGCGATCAAGCCCGAAAGCCGCGCCTGCCTCGACATGCTCTATCGCGCGATCGAAATCGAAGGCGTCGAGCCCAACGCCATTGCCATGCGCGGCGGCACGGACGGCTCCTTCATTTCGACGCTCGGCATCCCGACGCCCAACTACTTTACGGGCGCCTTGAACTTCCACAGCAACTGCGAGTTCATCCCGATGTCGGCTTGGGAAAAGAGCCTTTCGGTGACGCTTGCGCTCGTGGCGCTTGCTGCGGGCGAACTGAAGTAGTCCGCCGGCGCTTTCGGGCGCTTTGCAAAGACTGAAGCCGCCAAGGCCCAGGCTTTGGCGGCCTCAAATTATTCGGGGCGGACAAATTGAACGAAGCGTTCGACGGAACTCATGAGTCCTTCTGTCGGCAGGCCTTGAGCCTTTCGCTTCGCTCCTGCATCCAGCGCCAGGCGATGCCCACGACGACCGGTCCGAGCGCGGCGGCGGCGATGCCGAGGATGAGGATGAGCGAGAGGTTGTTCTTGATGAACGGAATGTTGCCGAAGAGGTAGCCTGCGCCTACGATCGAAACGGCCCAAAGGACGGCGCCTGCAGAGCTGAAAAGTTCGAAGCGCAGGTAGTCCATGCGGGCTGCTCCGGCGACGAGGGGTGCGAAAGCGCGCACGATCGGCACGAAGCGGGCGAGAAGAATCGTCTTGCCGCCGTGGTTGAGGTAGAAGGCATGCGCGTTCTGAAGCTTGTCGGCGTTGATCCAGCGAATGCTGCCGTCGTAAATCTTGTTGCCGAGCCACTTTCCGGTGTAGTAGCCCACGGAGTTGCCGAAGATCGCGCCTGCGGCAACGGCGATCATGATGGCCCAGGGGCTCGCGGTGCCGGCTGCGGCGACGGTGCCCGAGACGAAAAGGAGCGAGTCGCCCGGCAGAAAGGACATGACGACGAAGCCCGTCTCAAGGAAGAATATGAGGAACATTGCCGCGTAGATGAGCGTGCCGTAGTTGGCTGCAAGCGAGACCAAAAAATGGTCGGCATTTGTGAATAGTTCGACAATGAGGCCGAAAAAGTCCATGAAAAACCAACTCCTTTACGCGGCGCGCCGCGGGCTGAGGCAGGCTGTCTTCCTCAAAAAATAAGGGAAAGGGCTTTTTGCTGACGCAGTGCGTTCGGGCGCACGCCGAGGAGGAAGCAGAAAGCGGTTTCCCGATCAGCCAATTATCATAGTTAATCTTCGCCTGAAATGTAAAAGTTGGTTTTCGGGCGCCCGCTGACTTTGAGATGACGCACGATTCAGCCATGACCGATATCTTCAATAAAGACGACGCCGACGGGGCGGCGCCCGCTCGCTGCGGCATCGCCGAACTGTCTTCCCAGCTCGTCAGCCAAATCGCGGCGGGCGAGGTAATCGAGCGGCCTGCGTCGGTCGTGAAGGAATTGGTGGAAAACGCAATCGACGCAGGCGCGGACGAAATCGAAGTCCGCGTGGACGCAGGCGGCCTGAAGCGCATCGTCGTGACGGACAACGGCTGCGGCATCCCGAAGGACGAACTGAAGCTCGCCCTGAAGCGCCATGCTACGAGCAAGATCCGCACGCTTCTCGACTTGGAGCGGATCGAAAGCTTCGGGTTCCGCGGCGAAGCCTTGGCGTCGATCGACTCGGTCGCGGCTCTGACGATCAAGAGCCGCACGCGTCCGGATTCAGGCGCCTCTTCAGCGGGCGAAGCCTGGATGGTGGAAAAAGGCGAAGTGACGCCCGCTCCCGGGATGCCGCCCGGCACGCGCGTCGAAGTGCTCGACCTTTTCTACAAAACGCCGGCCCGGCGCAAATTCATGAAGTCCGAAGGCACGGAAGCGGCGCACGTCGCGACGCAGATCGAGCGCATTGCGCTTGCGAATCCGTCGGTCGCCTTCCGGCTCTTTTCGAACGGGCGCCAGATCCTGACGCTGGAGAAGACGACGCCCGAAGCGCGCATCACGGCCTTGATGCCCAAGGACTTTGCGGGGAGCTGCCGCGTCGTGAAGGCGGAAGAAGCAGGCTACAAGATATTCGGCCTGGCGGGCCTGCCTACGGTCTCGCGCACGAAGACCGATGCGCAGCATCTCTTCGTGAACGGGCGCTTCATCCGCGACCGCATCATGCAGCACGCCGTGCGCGCCGCATACGAAGACGTGCTTTACGGGAAGGCGCAGCCGATGTACTGCATTTTTCTCTCTGTGCCGCCCGCCGAAATCGACGTGAACGTTCACCCTGCCAAGACCGAAGTGCGCCTGCGCGAATCGGGCCGCGTGCATCGCTTCATTTCGAATGCCGTCGAGCACGCGCTGGCGCCTTCATCCGCCGGCCTCATCGAAACGAACGAGGACTTTGTTCAGACGCCGACGGGCGCAGTCGAGCGCCGCTCTCTGCAGGACGCCTTCGCGAAGCCCGCGCGAGGTTCCGCTTCGCGGCGGCCGTTTTCGGCCGCCGCGCCGTCGCTTTTTTCGGCCTCAATCCTCACCGTCGGAGGCCGCGCCGAGTTCGCCGGTTCGGCGAAGAGCCCGTGCGCCGGCGGATATGCGAATTCCTGCAGGAAGCCTGCGCACGAGAACGGCAAGCCGTCGGCGGCGCGCGTCGAGAATGCCATGGCGCTTTTCGGCGCCTCGAGCGGCCTGCAGGCGCATGCGGATGGCAGAAGCGCATTGCTCGAACCGGAAGAAGCGCCGAAAGCCGTGCCTGCGACGGTTGATGGCGCCGAATCGGCCGGCTGTGTCGAAGAGCCGCCTGCTTTCGAACCTGCGGCGCAGACGCCGGCGCCCGCCTTTCCCTGCGCTCTCGGCGTTTCCGAAGCATCTGAATTGAAGGTTCGGGAAGATGCGCAGGGCGAAGGCATGATGACGGGCCGCCTCGGCCGGCCGCTCGCGCAGGTTGCCGGGATATACGTGCTTGCAGAGAACGAGGCCGGCTTGGTCGTGGTCGACATGCACGCGGCAGCGGAACGCATCCTCTACGAACGCCTCAAGAAGCAGATCGACAGCCAGAAGGTGCCTATTCAGGATCTTCTCATTCCGATCGTCGTGCAGGTCTCGCTCCTGCAGCAGTCGGCTTTTGAAGAGCATCGCGACGAACTCGCCCGCATGGGGCTCGAAGCCACAGGAGGCGGCGACGGTCTCGTTGTGCTCAGAAGCATTCCTGCGATGCTCTCCGACGTGCCGGCGCCGAATCTTGATGCGATGCTGCGGGAAGTTCTGGACGACATGCGCGAATTCGGTAGTTCGAAGCGCATTGAAGTTCTGCGCAACAAGATGCTTGCGACGGTCGCCTGCCACAGCGCCTACCGCGCGAACCGCAAGCTGTCGATTCCCGAGATGGACGCGCTCCTGCGCGACATGGAAAAGACCGAGCGCGCCGACCAGTGCAACCACGGGCGGCCTACCTGGACGCAGCTTACGCTTGCCGAGCTCGACAAGCTTTTCATGCGGGGACAGTGATGAGCGAGGCGTCGACGCTTTCCTCGCCGCAGGCGCTTCTCCTTCTCGGCCCTACGGCGTCGGGCAAATCCGCGATCTCCCTGAAGCTCGCGGAGACCTTCGACGCCGAAATCATTTCGATCGATTCGGCGCTCGTCTACCGCGGCATGAACATTGGGAGCGCAAAGCCGACGCCCGAGGAGCTCGCCGCCGCTCCCCACCATCTCATCGACATCCGCGAGATCGGCGAACCTTACAGCGCCGCCGACTTCGTCGCGGACTGCGTGCGTCTTGTGCCCGAAATCCGCGCGCGCGGACGCTTCCCGCTCATCGTGGGCGGCACCATGCTCTATGCAAAGGCGCTGAGAGAGGGCTTGAACGACATGCCCGACACTCCCGCAGACGTGCGCGCCCGCATCAACGCCGACGGCGAAGCGATCGGATGGCCGGCAATGCACGCGAAGCTCGCCGGAATCGACCCCGTCACGGCGGCGCGGCTTGCCCCGAACGACAAGCAGCGCATCGGGCGCGCGCTCGAGGTCTATGCGGTGACGGGCAGGCCGTTGTCGGCTTTTCACTCCGAAAAGGCGCGGAAGTCCCCGTTTTCGATCGTCGCGTTCGGGCTCTGGCCCGCGGACCGCGCGGCGCTTCACAAGCGCATCGAAACGCGCTTCGATGCAATGCTCGATGCGGGGCTTCTTGCAGAAGTGCGCAGCCTCATGATGCGCGGCGATTTTGATGCGCAGAGCCCTGCCATGCGCTCCGTGGGCTACCGTCAGGCCATCGCCTTTCTGCGCGGCGAAACGAGCTTCAGCGATTTCCGCCTTGCCGCCATTGCCGCGACGCGCCGGCTCGCAAAGCGCCAGATGACGTGGCTGAGGAGCATGCCGGACGTAACGCTTCTCGATCCCTTGGCTGACGGCGGCGCAAACGCGCTGAAGACGCTTCGAGCGGCGCTCGAGCCGCTTGCGGGGCGGCGCGAATAGACGGCGCCGCAGGCTGCGCTCGAAAACGAAAAGGCTTGGAGAATCGAGCCTTTCCCGTTGATTGGATGCACGGCTTCCTAAAGAACGATGCAGGCTGCTTCGCCTTCGGGGCGGACGGCGATTTCTCCGATGCGGAAGACCTTTTCGCCTTCGGCTTCGAATGCGGCGGCAGACTTGTCGGCATCTTCCTTCGCAACGATTACGGCGAGGCCGATGCCGTTGTTGAAGACGCGGAACATTTCGCGGCGTTCGATGCCGCCCTTTTCCTGAAGCCAGTTGAAGATGGCGGGACGCGTCCAGCTGCCGCCGTCGATCCTGGCCTGCACGCCTTCGGGAAGAACGCGCGGCACGTTTTCGAGGAGGCCGCCGCCCGTGATGTGGGCCATGCCTTTGATCGCCACGGATTTCATGACGTTCATCACCGGCTTGACGTAGATGCGGGTCGGCTCCATGACGCGATCGGCGAGCGTGGCGCCGTCGAAGGGCATGTTCCAATCGGCGCCGGCAACTTCAACGACCTTGCGGATGAGGGAGAAGCCGTTTGAGTGCGGACCGCTCGAGGCAAGACCGAGAACGACGTCGCCCGGCTTGATCGTCGTGCCGTCGATGATCCGATCCTTTTCGACGATGCCGACTGCGAAGCCGGCAAGGTCGTATTCGCCCTCGGGGTACATGCCCGGCATTTCGGCGGTTTCGCCGCCGATCAGGGCGCAGCCCGCAAGTTCGCAGCCTTTGGCGACGCCAGCCACGACGCGCGCGGCAACGTCCACGTCAAGCCTGCCGCAGGCGTAGTAGTCGAGGAAGAAGAGGCTCTTGGCGCCCTGAACGAGAATGTCGTTCACGCTCATGGCGACGAGGTCCTGGCCCACCGTGTCGTGGCGGTCGAGCCTGAAGGCGAGCATGAGCTTTGTGCCGACGCCGTCCGTGCCGGTGACGAGCACGGGGTTCCTGTAGTCCTTGCTCACTTCGAAAAGCGCGCCGAAACCGCCGATCGAGCCGAGGACGCCCGGAATCATCGTGCGCTTGGCTGCGGGCTTGATGCGTTCGACAAGTTCGTCGCCCGCGTCGATGGAGACGCCGGCGGACGCATAGGAAAGCTGAGTCATGGAAGGTCTCGAGAGGTGTTCAGAGGCGCCCGAAAGAAAGGCCGGCCGAAGGCGGCCGGAAGCTGAGCGGGCCTGAGTGGAAAAGAATTGCCGAAAGTATAATGAACCGCGCATTTTCCATGCGGCCGATTGAGAGAAAAAAGCCCTGCTCGATCCGGGATTTCGATGCGGCAAATCCAATCGCGTCCGACGCGCGGGGTGCATGCCGAGACAAATGCGGCCGAACACCGAGCGGAGGATCTGTTCTGGTCGAGCCGGGCTGTCTGAGATGCGGCTTCGGTCAGGCCGCGGAAAAGCCGCGCGGCGAAGCTGCGTCCGATGCTTCGCAGTCCTTTCAAATGCAGCCTCGACATCTTCGGCGGCAAATGGAAGCCGCATGCGCCTCCGCTGCGGCTTCGCACCCTTGAAGCTCATCGATGCTCCCTGCAAATGCGTCTCGACGATCGAAGGCGCCGAAGCGCGGGCGGGCGGCGAAGACGGACGCGGGTGATGCCGGCGGGAATCCGCCCGCGAGAGTCGGCGATTTCATCGAATTTTCGATCGTTTCGCGGTAAACTCAGCAAACTGGGGAGCGTCGAAAAGGCGCTTTTCTCTTTTCCTGCGTTTTTCAACCTTCTACGTTCACAGCTGCTTTCGGATGCAAGAGCCTGACCAATATCTCCTTGACTTGCCTGAACTTCAGGAGCGGGATCGGCCGACGTTTGCGAACTTCATTCCGGGCGAAGAGAACGCGGAAGCGCTTGCCGTTTTGTGCGAAATGGCGGCCGAACGCGGACCAAGATTCCTATACCTTTACGGTCCCGTGGGCGCGGGCCTCACGCATCTCATCGAAGCGTATCTGCCGGGCGCATCGAGCGCCGAGGTGCGCGTGCCGATTTTCGACGAGCATGTTCGCCGCTATGCGGTCGACGACATCGAGCATCTCGACGCGGGCTATGCCAAGCAGCTCTTCGACCTGCAGAACGCGGTGTATGCCTCGCCCGATGCGCGTCTCGTTCTCGCCGGACATCTGGCGCCCAAGCTGCTGCCGCTTCCCGAAGGCGTGAAGAATAGGCTCAAGCTCGGCCCCAACTACCTCATCAAGCCCCTTGAAGAAGAGGACCGCTTCCGGGAGCTGAGGCGTCTGGCCGCATTGCGCGGCATCGTGATGACGCCCGACATCGAGCAGTGGATGGCCGTTCATCTGACGCGCAGCATGCGCACGCTTACGCGAGTGCTTGACGTTGCGAACCAGCTCGCGCTCCATTCGAAGCGCCGCGTGACGCTTGTCCTCATCCGCGCCGCTGCAGAGATCGTCGATCGCTGGGAGATCAAGGAAAAGGCGAGCGGATCCGTGCTTGCCTTCGATCCGCGCAAGGCGTCGCAGAACGCACGCGGAGACCTCCGTTGAACAAAACTTGTGCAGTGAATGAAATTTTCGATTTTTGACTTGGACCACACGCTTCTGCCGATCGACACCGGAGACCGGTGGTCCCGCTGGCTCGTTCGATGCGCGGGTTTGGACCGCGATGCGTTCGAAGCCAAAATCAGCGCCTACGCCAAGGCGTATCAGATTGGGCGATTCGATCCTCTTGAATTCGTCGAGTTTCAGTTTTCGCTCTTGGCCGCGCAGAAGCGCGCGGATCTTGAAGCCTGGCGCGATGCGTTCGTCGACGAGGTCGTGCGTCCCGCAATTTGCCCCGAGGCGGTCGCTCTCGTGCAGAGCCGCAGGAACGCGGGCTTCGAAGTGATTCTCGCGACCGGCACGCACCGCTTCGTGACGGCGCCCGTCGCCGAACTCTTCGGCATCCGCCACTTGGTTGCGGCAGCGCCCGAAGTCGGCCCAGACGGCGAATTTACCGGCCGTGCGGCAGGATCCCACTCCTACGGCGAAGGCAAGCTCATTCTCGTGCGGGAACTCGCAGCGCTCCTTCTGGAAGAAGCGGGCGAAACGCCCGCCGACATCGAAGCAGTTGAAGCGTGGAGCGATTCCGTCAACGACCTGCCGATGCTTGAATGGGCCGCCGGACACAAGCCTCGCGGCCGCGCAGTGGCGGTCAATCCCGATCCGAAGCTTGAAAAAGAAGCGCTCGCGCGCAGCTGGCCGATTCTTTCGCTTTTCGCGAAGGAGCACGCTCATGATTAACGAATTCATGAAGCGCGTGCGCGCCTGGATGGGCGCGGGTCCTGCGCTCGCCGTCGTGAAGACGCCGAGAATCATTCAGAAGGAAGAGCACGGCATCGATCCGAGTCTGGTTTCCTGGGAAGCGAAGCGCACCTGCGAAGCACTGAAGCGCCGCGGCTATCAGGCCTACATCGTGGGCGGCGCCGTGCGCGATCTGCTTCTCGGCGTGACGCCAAAGGATTTCGACGTCGCTACCAACGCAACTCCGAACGAAGTGAAGCGCTGTCAGCGCCGCGCCGTCATCATCGGCCGCCGCTTCCGACTCGTGCACGTGATCTTCGGGCGAGAAATCATTGAATGCTCGACCTTCCGCGCGCTCGAGGGCGCAGGCGTGCGCAAGGACGCCGACGGCCGCGTGGTTTCCGACAACGTCTTCGGCGAAATGTGGGAGGACGCGGCGCGCCGCGACTTCACCATCAACGCCATGTACTACGATCCGGCGACCGAAGAGCTCTATGATTATCACCGCGGGTTCGAAGACCTTTCGAAGAAGCGCCTGCGCATGATCGGCGATCCGGCTGAGCGCTACCGCGAGGATCCGGTGCGCATGCTGCGAGCCGTGCGCATTGCGGCAAAATTAGGCTTCAAGATCGAGCCCTCGACCGAGCGCCCGATTTCGAAGATGACAGTGCTTCTCAGGAACGTGCCTTCGGCGCGTTTGGTCGACGAAACGCTCAAGCTTCTCACTTGCGGGCACGCCGTCGAGTCGATAAGGTCTTTGAGAAGGGAAGGCCTGCATCGAGCGCTTCTGCCGCTTCTCGACATGATCCTTTCGGAACCCGACGGCGAAAAGTTTCTCATGCTCGCGCTGAAGCGCACTGACGAACGCATTGCGGTCGGGAAGAAGATTTCTCCTTCATTCCTTTTCGGCACGCTTCTTTGGCCGCAGGTCGTGAAGCGCTGGGCGCACAACGAGGAAAAGCGGGGACTGCCTCGCGCGACGGCGCTCTTCGAAGCTTCCCGCGAAGTGCTCGACGCGCAGTGCCGGCAGCTTTCGATCCAGCGGCGCTGCCAAGCCGACATGCACGATCTTTGGATGCTTCAGGTGAAGCTTGAGCGCCGCACCGGCAAGACGCCGTATTCGGTCGTGCAGCATCCGCGCTACCGCGCGGCCTACGACTTCCTCATCCTGCGCGCGATGACGGGGCATGTGCCTCAGTCGATGCCTGAATGGTGGAATGCGTTCGCGACGGCCGACGAAGACGCCCGACGCGAAATGATTCGCGAGGCGCAGAAGGAAGCCCGCAAGACGGGCGATTCGGCAAGAAGAAACCGCGGCCGCCGTCGCTCGGAGGCCGATGAAGCGGCGCCGCAGAACAACGTCTTCGAGGCTCTTTCCGTCGGCGACGTTGCAGGCATGTCTCGTCTCGATTATTCGGCGAAGGAAAAAGGCGCGTCTAAGGACGACTCTGCCGACGAAGGCAGGCGCCGTCGCCGCCATCCTCGCTGCCGCAAGCGCAGGAACGATGCGCAGAAACAGACCGGCGCCGAATAATTGCCATGCAGAGCGGACTTCATGAGGCTCTTCTGAGTC
>CAZUXQ010000010.1:7426-14589 GCA_964624425.1 uncultured Sutterella sp. | reverse complement strand
ATCGGCCTGGAGGCTGCCGCCGCCGGCTCCTCTCGGGACTTTCTCCGGCTGGATCGCGCCCATTCCGAGCACGCCGCAAAAAGCGCGCAACCTCCTGCGGCTGCGGCGCTAATATAATGAGCGGGTTGCAGGCAAGGCGCGGCAGGCGTCTGCCGCATCGGCAGAGCACGGCCGGAACCGTCGCCCGGAGACTCGCGGCCGGCCGCGCACATCAGGAGAAAGCCGGCATGGGCCGCAAGAAAGAGAAAATCCCCGAATGCTTCACTGCCGAAGTCGAGCGTCTTGACCAGGACGGCCGCGGCATCGCGCATCAGCAGGAAGGCAAGGTCGTCTTCATCGAAGGCGCGCTGCCGGGCGAATGCGTCCGCTACGAACGCCTCCGCAGCAAGCCCTCGTACGATATGGGCCGCGTCGTCGAAGTGATCCGCGAAAGCTCGCTGCGCGCCGCGCCCAAGTGCCCGAACTTCGGCTTCGGACCGGGCAGCTGCGGCGGCTGCGCCATGCAGCACCTCGACCCGCACGCGCAGGTGGCCTTCAAGGAAAAGGTTCTTCTCGACGCGCTCCGGCGCATCGGCAAGGTGCAGCCCGAATCGATGCTTCCGCCCATTTACGGTCCGGCCTGGCGCTACCGCCACCGCGCCCGCCTCGCGGTGCGCGACATTCCCAAGAAGGGCGGCATTCTCGTCGGGTTCCATGAAAAAGCCTCGTCCTACGTCGCGGACATGACCGTCTGCCCGATTCTCGCGAAGAACGTCTCCGACATGCTGATTCCGCTCCGCAGTCTTGTCGCGAGCCTCTCGATTCGCCGGCGCATGCCGCAGATCGAAGCGGCCGCGGGCGGCGACGGCCGCACGGCGCTCGTCTTCCGCACGCTTGAAGAACCGACGGCCGGCGACATCGAAAAGCTCCTTGCGTTCGGGCGGGAACGCAGGGCCGACATCTGGCTGCAGCCGAAGGGCCCGGAAACCGCGCGCGCGGTTCTCCCCGAAAATGAAGGCGCGCTCGGCCTCGTGCTCTCGGAATTCGGCATCCGCATCAGCTTCAGGCCGACGGACTTCACGCAGGTGAATCATGCCATGAACGAAGCGATGGTCGGCCGGGCCGTTCGCCTTCTCGGCCTTGAGCCCGGCCACCATGCCGCCGACTTTTTCTGCGGCCTCGGAAACTTCACGCTCCCGATTGCCCGACGCGCCGCCCGCGTGATCGGCCTCGAAGGATCCGAAGGCCTCGTGAAGCGCGCCCGTCAGGGCGCCGAAGACAACGGCCTCGCGGAAAAGGCCGACTTCATCGCGCGCAACCTCTTCACTTGGTCGCTCGAAGACTGGAATGCGCTTCAGGAACGCATGGGCGGCATCGACCGCGTTCTCATCGACCCGCCGCGCGAAGGCGCTCTCGCCCTTGCCCGCGTTCTGGCCGAAACGGACAAGCGCCCGGCCCGCGTCGTCTACGTGTCCTGCAATCCGGCGACGCTCGCGCGCGACTGCGCCGTTCTGCACCACGAAGGCGGCTGGCGCATCCGCGCCGCGGGCATCATGAACATGTTCCCTCACACCGGACACGTCGAATCGATGGCCGTGCTCGAACCTGGCCCGAAGCCCGAGAAGGCCGTGATCGGCGAAGATTCGGAAAGCCGATCGGCCGAATAAGCGCGCGGGGCGGCATTTCCGCGCCCGGGACGCTCCAAGCCGCGCATTTCTCCGCGGCTTTTTTGAGCAGGCTCGCCCTGAAGCCGGCATTTTCTCTCTTTCGAATGCCGGCATTGCGCCTTATGATGGATGTGCCGAGACTTTGGAAATCTCCGGCCCCGCGCCGAAGCGCCGAGCCTGCAGGAGCGCGCTTTCCGACGCGGCGGCGCATGCTCGAAAAAATGCGACTGAATGCAAAAGCATCGAAATAAGGAATCCCTCATGGCTGCCGAATCCGCACCGCTTTTCCCGGACGACATGTATGCAGCGGCAGAAGACGGCGCCGCCCCGCAGCCCATGACCGCGCAGCGCAGAACCATCGCGCCGTTCCGCTTCGCCGGGCATGCGCGCCGTCCGCCCCTGCCCGCGCCCGTCGTGCCCGAAGCGCTGCCCGACGCCGACCTGCCGCTCTTCACGCCGCAGGCTCCGAACGTCATCGCCACGGCGCAGGGACTCGTCGACGCGTGCCGCGCCTACCTGCCCGACAGCGACGTCGAAAAGATCCGCGAAGCCTACCGCTACGCCGACGACGCGCACCTGGGCCAATTCAGAAAGTCGGGCGAACCGTACATCACGCACCCGATTTCGGTCGCCTCGATTCTCGCCTCCTGGAAGATGGACGCCGAAGCGGTCGAAGCCGGCCTCATGCACGACGTGCTGGAAGACACAGGCACCTCGAAGCGCGAGATGGCCGAAAAGTTCGGCCCCGAAGTCGCGGAACTCGTCGACGGCGTCTCGAAGCTCGACAAGCTGCACTTCTCTTCGAACGAAATCGCTCAGGCCGAGAGCTTCCGCAAGATGCTTCTCGCAATGAGCCGCGACGTGCGCGTCATCCTCGTGAAGCTCGCCGACCGCGTGCACAACATGCGCACGCTCGGCGTCATGCGCCCGGAGAAGCGGGCCCGCATCGCCAAGGAGACGCTCGACATCTACGTGCCGATCGCGCACCGCCTGGGACTCAACAACGTGTTCCGGGAGCTGCAGGAACTGAGCTTCGCAAACCGCCACCCCTTCCGCTACAAGGCTCTCTACCAGAACGTCCTCAAAAAGCGCGAAGAACGCCGCTCGGTTCTCGAGCGCATTCTCAACGAGACCAAGGCCGGGCTCGCGCGCTCGGGCATCCGCTGCCGCATTCTCGGGCGCGACAAGACGATCTACGGCATCTACAACAAGATGCGCGAAAAGCACCAGTCCTTCTCCGAGGCGCTCGACATCTACGGCTTCCGCGTGATCGTGCGCTCGATCGACGACTGCTACCTCGCGCTCTGCGCGCTCCACAAGCTCTACAAGCCCGTGCATGCGCGCTTCAAGGACTTCATCGCGATTCCGAAGGCCAACGGCTACCAGAGCCTTCACACGACCGTGATCGGTCCGGACGGCACGCCGATCGAGTACCAGATCCGCACGGAAGAGATGCACCGCATCGACGAAAACGGCATCTTGGTGCACTGGCTCTGCAGCGGCGACGAAGCGGCGGACCTGCAGTCGAGAACCGCGGCGTGGCTGCAGAGCCTCCTCGAAATTCAGCGCACCAGCAGGGACAGCACGGAATTTCTCGAAAACATCAAGGTCGACCTCTTCCCGAACCGCATCTACGTCTTCACGCCGCGCGGGAAGATCATTTCGCTGCCGAAAGGCTCGACCCCGATCGACTTCGCCTACGAAATTCACACCGACGTAGGCAGGCACGCCGAAGGCGTGCGCGTCAACGGCGAACCGAAGCCCCTTTCCTGCACGCTCAGGAACGGCGACCTCGTTCAGGTGATGACGAGCCCGGACGCGCATCCGTCCCCGCAGTGGCTCGGCTGGGTGCATTCCGGCAAGGCGCGCGCCGAAATCCGCCAGTACCTGCGCGCCTGCCGGCTCGACGAATCGACGAGGCTCGGCCGTCAGGCGCTCGAAGCCGCCGCCGAAGAGCAGAGCCTCGACATCTACACGGTGCCCGACGCGGTCATGAAGAAGCTCCTCAAGGAGTTCGGCGCCGAAAGCTCCGCGTCGCTCTTCGCGTCGATCGGACTCGGCAAGGCGCTCGCCGCCGCCGTCCTCCACCGCCTGCTCGTTCTCCTGCGCGAGAGCGGCAGCGCCGACGCCGATGCGGCGCTGCCGGCGGTCATCATCAACGGCAGCGAAGGCATCGCGCAGCATCTCGCGCCCTGCTGCCGCCCGATTCCGGGCGACAAGATCAGCGGCTACAGCCGTCCGGGCATCGGCCTCACGGTCCACCGCGCCGACTGCCCGCACGCAAAGCACGGCCGCCAGGCCGATCCGAACCGCTGGATGGATCTCGAATGGGGCGCGCCCCAGCGGGGCGCGCACTTTGCCGTGCCGCTCGCCGTCCTCGTGAAGGATGCGCATGCCGGCCTCGCCGCAGCGGCGACCGCCGCCGTCGAAGCCGATTCGGGCATCAGTGCGGCGGCGCTCGACGAGACGGACGGCTCCCCTCTCATCCGCATGACCGTTCAGGTTCGCGACAAGAGCCACCTCATCCACGTCATGCGCTCGATCCGCCGGAGCGATGCCGTGATCCGCGTGAAGCGCCTGCTCGGCGAAGGCGCTCCGCTCAAGAGCGCCGCAAAGGCCGCGCGGAAGACCGCCGAATCTTCTTCCTAGCCGCTCGAACGGCCCGCGAAATCAGGCCCGTCCGCAGCGCCGCGCGGCCGGGCCTTTTCTCGGCGGCGCCTTCATTGCGCCGCTTCGTCCGGCGCCGGAGCCTGCGGCATCGGCGGCTCGTTCGAATACGCCACCTCAAGGATTTCGAGCGTGTCGACGCCCGCAGGATGCGTGCTCGTCGCAGGCGTCGGAAGCTTCACTTCGTCGCCTTCGCGGTGCTTCAGGAGGACGCGGGCGATCGGGCTCATCCAGCTCACGTCGCCTCGCGCGGCGTCGGCCTCGTCGATGCCGACGATGCGGATCCTGCGCTCTTCGCCGCGCTGGTTCGCGTAGAGAACCGTCGCCCCGAAAAAGATCCGATCGGTCTGCGGACGGCTTCCCGGATCCACGACCTCGGCCGATTCGATTCGCCTGCCGAGAAAGCGGATGCGGCGGTCGATCTCTCTCAGCCGGCGCTTGCCGTAAAGATAGTCGCCGTTTTCGCTGCGGTCGCCGTTGCTCGCGGCCCAAGCCACGACGTCGACGACTCTCGGGCGCTCGACGTTCACCAAATGCTCGCGCTCGTCCAAAAGACGACGATAGCAGGCGGGCGTCATGTAGTTCTTGGCATTGGGCGGCAGTCCCGGCAGGACGGCCTCATCATCGTCTTCGGACATGACGGCCTCTGAAAGCAGCGGAAAGATTCGAGAAACTCATTTGGAGCAGACATGCCCGGCATCGGCACGAGAATGATTCGCCTCAGCCGGAAAGCTTGTTCATTATGACAGACCCGCGGCAGGATGATGCTGCATTCAACCATCCCTTTGAGCAGAAAATTTCATTGGTGAAGCATGACCCCCTTCGCGCACGCGCCGGTCATCGCTGAAAAGCGGATTCGTCCCCTTCCTTTCGGCGGCGCACGAATTCAGCAAACGAAGAACCCGACGAATTCCTCGACGAGCTTCTCCAAGAGCAGAAGGAAGCCGGAGCGGGAAATTGAAGCGGCCGCAGAGGCGGAAAGCGTCATGACGGCCGCGCCCGATCGTCTTCCGTCCCGCCTTCCTGAAGGCGAAGCGGCCGATCATGCCCGCCATTCAGCTTGGCGGACGCCTCATTCCCTTTGCTGATCAGCCGTCCTCGACCGACTCGCCTGCAGACTTTTTTTGCGCTCTCGCCCGGAACGCCAACAACGCAAATACGAAGCCCATTCCACAGCAGCGCTCGGCTTCGGAAGTCGGACATATTGCGGATCCTGCAGACATTCTTGCTGCGGCTGCTCGGCCTGCCAGGGTGCAGTCTGCAGATTTCTGCCATGCGGTTTTCCCCTGCTTGACAAGCATTATCTGTTTCGCAGATATTTTTTCGAACTTGGCGCCGTCGTGCGTCCGCCTTGTTCGCTTCGTCCACTGCTCGAAAATGCCCCGTTCCATCGTCAACGATTTGTCCGCCTGGCGCCTCTTCCTTGAGTCGGCGAAGTACCGGTCCTTCCGCAAAGCAGCGCTTTCCGCTGACGCCGACCCTTCCTCGGTCAGCCGCAGGATCGCTCAACTTGAAGAAAACCTCGGCGTCGCTCTCTTCGACGCGTCCGGCCGCTATCTGAAGCTCACCGAGCACGGCCGCATGGCGCTGCGCGTCATCGAGCCGCTGATCGCCCAAGCCAACGAAGCCCTCAAGGAGATTCAAAGCGGCGAACTCAAGCCGACACGTCAGCTGCATGTCCTGGCCTCCGCCGGCTTTCAAAATGCATTTCTTTGGCGAGCCATCGCCCAATACGGCGAACAGCACCCCGACATTCATTTTTGGGTCGAGACTTTTCGGCAGGGCGACTCCTTCTTCGATCAGCTTGGCCACGGCGTCGACATCATTGTGACCGCCTTCTTCCAGGACAACGCGAATCTGCATATCCGAAAGGTGTCGTCGCACGCCAAGGTCTGCGTCGCCTCGCCGGGCTTCGTCAAGCGTGCCGGCGGCATTGCTTCGCCGGAAGATCTTCGCCGTCTTCCTCTCGCCGCCAACGTTCATTTCATGCGGAGCCTGACGCTCACGCACCAATCAGGAAGAATCTTCACCGAGCGCTTCCCGTACGCGATGATCTGCGACAACTCGAGCTTTCTTGCCGACTGGGCGGCCGGCGGCCACGGCGTCTTTCTGGGCTGTCCTTCCACGATCGCGGCGGACTTCATCCGAGAAGGGCGGCTCCAGCGCATTCTTGCCGACTGGTCGCTCTCTGTGCTCGAAGGCTGGGCTTATGCTTCAGCCGGTTCATGCCTCGCGCCAAGCTCGCCCATTCTGCCGTTTCTCGACTTCCTGGCCGTCAAAAACACAGAAGTCATCGCCGACGCGCGTCACGCCTTGGCAGCAGCTTGACTTGAAGCACTTCCGGCTCTGCAGAACGCTGCGTTCAGTGAAGTGAATGATGCGCTTTTTGCATCACTCTTCTTTTTCGCTTGTCTGCCGTCAACTGCGCTCAACTTTTCACTTCGTGCGACAACGCTCCTTTTCACAATGACGGCGTCGGCCTCATTGACCGCAAAGCCGTTGGAAAAGGAGAAACACTCATGCAAATCAAGACCACGATGCTGACCACCGCTGTCTTCGCTGCGCTCGGAACGACGGCGCTTCCCGCTTCCGCCGTCGGCGCGACGGACGCCGCAGCGAGCGCATCCAAGACCGCCGCCCGCACGCCGCAGCAATACGCCGCAGAGGATCCGGACGCCATCACCGGCGCCACGAAGAAGCGTGAAAACAACTCCGGCGCCTTCCGCATGACGGACACGCCGGAAGGCCGGAAGCTCCTGCGCGAAATGGTCCTCGACTTCATCTGGACGGGCGACACCACGTTCGACGGCAACAAGATCCGCGGCGGGCGCCAGATGTTCTCGATTGCGA
>CAZUXQ010000010.1:4477-7416 GCA_964624425.1 uncultured Sutterella sp. | reverse complement strand
GACCTCCTATCGCGATCGTCCGGAAAACATCACTGCGGAGCTCACGACCGACTACGACGAAAAGACCGGCACATTCACGTTCTACGGCACGACGGCCAAGGATTCCGGCAAGATTCTGCGCGCTTCTCGCTCCGGCACGGGCGTTTCGGTCGCCTGGGTGAAGCAGCTGCGCGAATTTGAGCAGGCGAAGTACGGCTGGAACTACTACGACTCCTACGGCATCTCGTTTGACGCCGACATCGAAGTGCTTCGCGGCTCGGACCTCAATACCGGCGACGCCGCCAAGGACAAGGCCAACATCGAGCGCCTCGGCTCGATCATGGACAAGAGTCTTTCAACCATCAAGGAGTGGAATCTGCTGTGGCAGTTTGATCCGTCGCTCAAGGGCGATGCGCTCGCCAAGGCCCGCGAAGGCGCCATCCGCGACTTCATGAGCTATGAAGACGTCTACGTCGTGCATCCGCGCTCGATGATCGTCATCGGCTACTTCGCTCGTCCGCTGATGGTAAGCGCGAACAATGCGTTCGTCTATCGCGATTATGCGATCGATTCCTCAACGCCCGGCTTCAAGCTTGAAGAGTCCGCCGGCTACAAGGCCGCCGTCCGCGACACGAACTGCATCTGCACGTACACGCCGGAAGAACGCGCTCGCTACGACTACTTTGACGGCCGTTATCCAGCCGATTCGCCCGACAACCTTCTCAACCGCTTGAAGGCCTACAAGAACAAGGCGCTTTTCGGCACGGCCGAAGTGAAGGCCGACGCCAAGCCGACCGCCGAGGGCCTCGCCGCCATTGAGGCGCAGTACAACAACGGCGGCAAGCTCATGACGAAGAATCAGGTCGACCAGGCTGCGGCCGGCGTTGAAGGCGTCAAGAAGACCTATTACTGGGTCGACGACAGCAAATCCGTCATGATGCCGGATCATTACATGATCACCTACACGGGCAAGGATTCCAACGGCAAGGCCTTCCGCGTTGATCTGCCGAACTGGAACCGCTGGTTCGCACTGCAGCCGAACAACATGTGCGGCCTTGCGACGCGCCACACCATCTCCTGAGGATCTGCACCGACATTCCGGCAAGGCTTCGGCTCAGCCAATGCAGCGGCTGAGTTCGACAGCGCATCCTGCCCGATCAGACTCTAGCGGCAGCCGGCTGCAAGCCGGCGCCGCCCCCTCTGCAGCCATCCGCGAACATCTTTCGTTTCCGCATCATGCTTTCAAATCTGCATTTTTCCCTTCCGCTGGCAGGCGCGCTTCTGGCGCTGAGCGCCGGCGTGCAGGCGGCCGACATCCAGATCTACGGCACCATTGACACAGGCCTCAACTTCCAGCACATTGATGCGGATCGCCCGGACGGCGGTTCCGTCAACCGCACCCGCATGAATTCCAGCCAGACGCTTCCGAACCGCTGGGGCTTCCGCGGCAGCGAAGCGCTCGGCAGCGGGTTCACGGCCGGCTTTGAATTGGAAGGCCAATACCAGTCCGACTCCGGCGAGCTGATGACGGGCAGCCGGCTCTTCCACCGCATGGCGCAGGTGCATCTGCAGTCCGCCGACTACGGCAAGCTCGTCCTCGGCCGTTCCGGCGCACTGCGCAGCGGCACGGGTTCGACCGGCCTTTGGGGTCCGAAGCTGAGCCCCTTCTCGAACTCCTGGGGCGACTACATCGTCGGCAGCAAGTACATCATGCCGGGCTCCTTCGGCGCTTATGACAACACCATTACGTACATCACCCCGAAGTTTGCCGGCCTGCAGGTTCATGCGCAGTTCTCCGCGCAGACCAATTCGGTGAACGCTGCGGACGATGCGGAAGAGTTTGAAAGCTCATCCGACCGCGCCTGGGCCGTTGCCGCGACCTATGAAGCCGGTCCGCTCTATGTGGTCGGCATCTTGGACGGCATGCTTTATGCCGACACCGACACGACGAACTACGACAACTCCTTCAACGCCGCGCTGGCTGTCGCCCATCAGTTCAATTCCTTCAAGCTCTACGCCTCCGGCATGTACTTCACAAACGTGAAGGGCAGCGAATTCCTCGGCCGCAGCTTCGACGGGTTCAGCAGCCTCGCGACCGGCGCATCCTACAAGGGCTATTCGCTGCAGATCGGCGCGGATGCGCCTCTTTGGGGCGGCACGGCCAAAGTCAACATCGGCTGGATGGATGCAGCGATCGCCAACAGCTACGGCATGAAGGTCGAAGACAAAGATGTCGACCGCATCGGCATCGGCGCCGGCTATTCGTACCCGCTGAGCAAGCGCACCACCGCCTATATCGGCGCCGGCTGGCTGAAAGATTCCGCGTACGACGGCTCTTCGCCTTCCGCGATTGAAGGCATTTGCGGCCTATCCTTCCGTTTCTAACGGTTTGAGCAGCAAACAGAAGGCATCGCACGGCGCGGCATTCCTTTGCGTTCGTCATGCCCTTCCCTTTTCTCTGCCTGCTGCTTCTGCTCCGCTTCTAATCTATCGAGTTTGCGCTAAAGAACTGGTTTTAAGGTCGCTGCCAGAATCAATTGGCCGACTAGAGGCGCAACCGTCATGATCCGCCTTCCCAACATTCGCCGTCGCCGAATCTTTCTTTCCCCGCCCGGCGCTTCGTCTGATGCATGCCGCCGGGCAGATTCATGATGCCGGCGCCGCACTCTGCTTCAATGGTTTGCTGTTTCCTGCTGCATTGCCCGATCAAGACGCACCCTGAAGAAGCTTGTCCGGCTCCTGCAGAATTTCGGCACAAGCATGCCGAACATCTTGGAGCGTGATCGATGAACCTTCCGCCGCATCAGTGAGTGCGCCTTCATTCTCAGCTCTGCAAGCCGCATCTCAGACATCCGTCTTGCCGGCTGAACACAGCTCGAACATGCCGGCCAAGATGCCGGCGCAGCCGCCGCAGCGATGTTCTCCGACGACACGCCGCCCCCATGCGCCCGTCAACACGC
>CAZUXQ010000010.1:2362-4467 GCA_964624425.1 uncultured Sutterella sp. | reverse complement strand
ACACGCTCAAGCGCCGCATGGAACAAACTCGCCCAAACGCCGACGCCCGGCACGATCATCTCTGCAAAAATCATGAGATTGTCCATCATGAGGATCTGCAGATGCCGAACACAACCGCGTCATCCTCGGGGACGACCGCCCGACGCGCCGGCATGTCTCGGCTGCGAATCGACCGATGCAGAACCGTGCGGGCTTTGCCGCATCCCGCCGATGCCGCTGCGGGAGAAACGAGCATCTCCTCCATTCCTCAGGCTCAAGCCGGGCTGCTGAACCGAAAGGCGCTGTCTGCCGGTTGTGAAAACCAATCTAAAATTCAGACATCCGGCAGCAAGCAGCAGACAGAACTGATAGTATTGATAGCATCATTAAATTTGATACTTATTTTGATAGATGGAAAACGGCTTTAGAATTCCCGCAGCTGAGGGACCGACCGCCGAACTCAAGCAGACGGAGTTCATTGCGGCCAAAGAAAGCTTCAATGTTTCTTGAACACCTCCGGCGGTCAGGTTTTCTTCGGCGTTGATGACCGCGGAGAAGCAGTCGGCGTTGAAAATCCGGATCTCGTCGAACGATCAATCATTTCTGTCTTCCGGTTTGCCATGCATCCGGAAGCGAGCAGCCTCTGCAGAGTTGTGCGCGAACAGCTTGACGGAAATCCGTTGTCGTCGCCAGCATGCCGGAAGGTCGGAATCCGCCGTTCTTTGTCTCGCTCTCAAAAGAAAACGGGAAAAGTCGGCGGTGCTTCCTGCGGCACGGATCCAGCAATTATGAAGTCAACGATGAAGAGCTGAAAGCCCTCCATCGCAAAGCGGATCCGACGCCTTATGAACTCAGAGCTTCGTCAGAACAAAATTTGTCCTTCGCTGCGCTCGCCGAATTCTTTGCTGCCGCCGGCATTGAATTTTCCGAATCAAAATATCGACTGCTGGGACTGGCGGCTGCAAGCGGGTTCTTCACGAACCTGGGATTCTGGGTTTCCGATCAAAGCACGGTCCAGACGCGCGTCGGCTTCTTCTCCGGCGCAGACAAATCGTCAAGCGCCGGCGGAATCTTGACGTTTGAGGTCTACATTGCCGGCCAATGCAGACGCATTCGCGAACTGCTCAGCAGCCGCTTCGGCTTCTCGTGCGAAATCGGCGCTTTTGATTTGCGGCGAGACGGCTCCCGCAATGAGGTCAAGGAGCATCCGGAAGCGGCCATCCGCGAAGCGCTGGTCAATATGTTTGCGCATCGCGATTGCAGCATCCCGGCACCTTCAGCAATCACCTGTTTTTCAGATCGAATTGAGCTTTTGAGTTTCGGCGGCTTGCTTCCGGAAGCAGATCCGGAACTTTTGCGGCCTGGAGCATCCATGCCGAGAAACCCGAAGCTTGCGGAAATGCTGCTGAGGCTTTCTGCTATGGAGAAATACGGCATCGGCATTCCGCTTATGCATGCCGGCTGCCGCCCCTATGGATTGGAGCCGAAGCTTCTCGAATTCCCGCGAGCTCTGATGATCGTCCTGCCGAAAATCACGCTGCATCCGGAAAATCTGAATGCAGCGGAGAAGCTGGCAGTCGAATTTTTAAGAGAACATGGCTCTGCAAAGCGAGCGGAAATTCAAAGCTCGCTTCAGCGATCGTATGGGTTCACAATCAATCTTCTCAAGAACATGATGGAAAAGGGCGCCATTTTGAAGGAAAAGAGCGGCCCTTCTACTCGATGCCGGATTCATTAAGCCGGCGCCGCAGCGAGCGAATTCCGAATCCTGTTCAATCTCGCCGCACGATCTGCGGCGCTCGTTCGCATCCGAGCTCTTAAGCGAGCGCGTTGATCTGAACACCGTCCGAATCGCCATGGGCCACAGCGACATCCGCACGACGCAAATCTATGACAAGCGAGACGAGATCGAAAGACTGAAGCGCATCGCGTCGATCAAACTCCTCAAGAAATCGTAGGCCCTCTTCTGGCAGACTTCCTGTCAACTGTCGCGGCCTCACCAAAGTTTGGCGGAAACTCAAAATGAAATGACTGAAGCTCCGTTTGAGCGATTTCGACAACTCTCTTCTTGAGTCGCTCGCCGTATCAACCGGCCGGACGAAATCGTCGCTGGTTGGCGAGGCCAT
>CAZUXQ010000010.1:0-2352 GCA_964624425.1 uncultured Sutterella sp. | reverse complement strand
CATGGAACTTCGTGAAGACGGCACTGCAACGAGACTCTCCGAGGAAGCCTTCACCTGCTTCGTAAAAGGTCCTTAACAAGGAGACAGACCCGGACGTGCTCGATTCACGCCGGCACCTTCGAAACTTCGTTCGGATCTAGGATCGCGAAAGCGCACCGCATCATTCCAGCACTTGAATTTCGGACTCATGCCTTCACGGCCCCGCGCTTAACACTTAAACTCAATACCGCACGTTTTGTTCAACATGGTCGAACAAAACCGCTGCTGAGCAGCAGATCGGCACTAGAAGCTGTTGCTTATGAGACGAGCTGAGCCGATTCGCTGCGCTTTTTGAAAAGGAGAAAGCATCATGCATGCGTTGAATCGACGCTCTTTTCTCAAGTCCGGCGTTGCGGCGGCTGCCGTCGGCTTGGTTGCGACCGGCAAGGCGATTGAAATCGGTGATGCAGACCAACATTCATGGGATCGCGCATGCGACGTGCTGGTCATCGGCTTCGGCGGCGCAGGCGGTCCCGCGGCCGTTTCGGCAAAAGAAGCCGGCGCT
Organism: uncultured Sutterella sp.; assembly: GCA_964624425.1. Classification (GTDB taxonomy): domain Bacteria; phylum Pseudomonadota; class Gammaproteobacteria; order Burkholderiales; family Burkholderiaceae_F; genus Sutterella. Next base: position 1,808 of record CAZUXQ010000010.1, on the reverse strand, counting down.
GATGTGCTCGTACTCGAAAAGATGCCTGTCGGCGGCGGGAACTGCACAGTCTCGTCAGGAGGCTTCGTCTGCGTGGACAATGTAGATGACGGCATAGCCTACATGAGAAAGACCTACGAGTTGTCGAAAGGCGAATGCGACGAAGAGCTTTTACGCATCTTTTGCGAAGGCTCTACAACCATCAAGGACTGGATATCGAAGCTGGATCCGGAAGCGAAGTTCCGCGTCTACGGCCATGCAGGCTGGCAGAATTTCCCGGGCGCCGACTCCATCAAGAAGTGGTGCATCTACGGCCGGAAGGGCTTCACCGGCGGCGATTTGCTGTACCAAACCTTCCGCCGCATCGTTGAAGACGTACAGAAGACGCCTGTGCTCTACAACACGCGCGCTACGCGGCTTATCCGTCAAGGCAATACGGTCGTCGGCGTTCAGGCCGAACAGAACGGCAAGCAGATGTCTATCCGCGCCAAACGCGGCGTCATCATCGCGACCGGCGGCTTCCAGTGCAATCCGGATCTGGTGCGCAAGTATGTCACTTGCGCAAAGCTTGCCTACCTCGGCAGCCCCGGCAATACCGGCGACGGCCTGCTGATGGCCCAGTCCATGGGCGCGCAGCTTTGGCATATGACGGATGTGTCGGCGCCGCTCGGCATACAGGTGCCGAGCGTGCAAGCCGCTTTCCAGCTTTCCGCCAAAGCGCCTTCCTACATTTGGGTCGACCAGGACGGCTGCCGCTTCGTGAACGAAAAGGGAATCGACGGTCATACCCAGATCACCGCGGTCAACATCTACGACGCCGTGAAGCATCGCTTCCCCCGCAATCCCTGCTACATGATCTTTGACGAGGCCGCGAGAAAAGCCGGTCCGATCTACGGCAGCGCCGTGTCCGGCTATGCCCTCAACCGCGAGCACTATAAGTGGAGCCCGGACAACAGCGAAGAAATCAAGAAGGGCGTGATCATTGAAGCCCCGACGATCGAAGCGCTGGCCGAACGCCTCAAGATGCCGAAGCTCGTGGAAACCGTCACCAAGTGGAATGCCGATATGAAGGCCGGCGCGGATTCTCTCTTCGGCCGCCGCATCATGAAGGATCCCAGCGCCAAGGTGGTCTTTGAAGGCCGCGACGCCGACCTGCTCTCGGCCCCGATAAGCCTCGACGGTTCGGTCTATGCGGTTCCGCTGGTGCCGGTTGCCTACAACTGTCAGGGCGGCCCCAAGAAGAACGCCAAGTGCCAAGTTCTCGACGTCTACGGCGATCCGATTCCTCATCTCTACATCTGCGGCGAGCTCGGCTCAATGTGGACAAGCATCTATCAAGGGGCTTCGTCCAACGCGGAGTGCATGATCTTCGGCCGCATTGCCGGCCGTGAAGCTGCTTCGAACAAGGACTAAAAGGAAGTCATCATGCCTCGACGCGCCCTTCTGGTCGGATCTCTTGCCGCCGGTGCAACGCGCATGCAGGACAACCGGCCCGGCGGCTTCGGAATCTGACACGGGTGTTCTCGTGATCGGCACCGGACTCTCCGGCGCAACAGCCGCTTTGGCCGCGCAGGAGGCCGGCGCGCACGTCGTCATGATCGACAAGGTCCGCCGCGCCATGCGAGGCGGCAATTCCCGCGTTTGCCTCGGCTCGGTCTCAATGCCGAAGGATGAATCGGCCGAAGCGAAGAAAGCGTTTGTCGAAGACGTGAAGGCAAAGTCCATGGGCGGCGGCCGCGTGGATCTCTACGAAGTTCTCGCCGAACGCATTCTGCCGACGGTCAAATGGGCAGAGTCCAAAGGCGCGAAATTCGAGCCTTGGCTACAGC
>CAZUXQ010000009.1:12456-14671 GCA_964624425.1 uncultured Sutterella sp. | reverse complement strand
GCTCCAACACGATCGCAGAGGATTTTTTTTTTGTGTTTTAGGCTTTTCCATTTTCGATGCCGGTCGGTCTTCGTTTTCTTGTTCCGCACATGGTGAGCTTTCCCTTCGCGAAATGCCTCGAATACCTCCTGCTAATGTCCTTTGCCTAGGGCTCTTTAATTATTGCAACTCCCTGCGGCACAGGCTCTTTCGTGAACCGTTGATTAAATCAAAGGACCTTAGGCCATTTCTCCCAATCGCTTTCTGCAGCCAATGCCTTCCTGCAGCTATTCTGATTCGAACGGCATCATTCATGCATCAAAAAAAGCCGTACGCACACCTAAATGGAGGCAGTCATGCACCATCCTTCTCATCCTCATGCAGTCAATCTGACGCTTGCCGCCGCCCTTGCGTGTTTCGCGGCTTCGTCACCCGCTTCGGCGCACACTGCGACTGTTGCCGTCGCATCGAATTTCACTACCATGGATCCGTACGACGCCGGGGACGTCCTTTCCAGAAGCGCCGCGAAGTCCTTCTACGAAGGCCTCTTCGCCTTCGACAAAGATCTCAAGCCCCAGCCGCAGCTTGCCGAAAGCTACGCCGTAAGCGAAGACGGCAAGATCTACGACATCAAGCTCCGCCAAGGCGTAATGTTCCATGACGGCACCGAATTCGGAGCCGAAGCGGTCAAGATCAATTTCGACCGCGTTCTCGACAAGAAAAACGGACTCACTCGTCATACGTTCTTCAACTTCATCGACCGAGTTGAAGTCACGGGCAAGTATGAAGTGCGCTTTGTGCTCAAGAATCCGATGTCGGGCTTTATTTCCCGCTTGTCGAACGGCACGGGCCAGATGATCTGCCCGAGCGCGATCAAGAAGTACGGAAACGACGGACTCGCCTTCAATGCCTGCGGGACGGGACCCTACAAGCTCAAGTACTTCAACCCGAGCGAACGCCTTGAAGTCGTGAAGAACCCAAACTACCGCGTGCCGGGCCTGCCGAAGCTCGACGGCATCACGTGGATTCCGGTGCCCGAAAACAACACCCGCGCCAACATGCTCATGACGGGCGAAGCCGACTACATCCACCAGCTGCCGCCCGAGCTTTACAACCGCATGGCGTCTCGCGACGATTTGACGCTCTTCAATGCCCCGTCGATCATGCAGCGCTTCCTCACGATCAACATGCTGCAGAAGCCCTTCGACGATGTCCGCGTCCGTCAAGCCATCGCCTACGCGATCAACAAGGAAGCGTTCTGCAAGGTCGTCTACAACGGCTTTGCGCGTCCTGCTACGGGCGTGCTGCCGGCCGAAGTGCCGGGTGCGGTCAATTTCGGCGGCTATCCGTACGACCCGCAGAAGGCGCGAGAACTCCTCAAAGAAGCGGGCTATCCGAGCGGCTTCAAGACCGAACTCTGGGGCGGCTTCAACAGTTCCACGATTGCCAAGGCCGTGCAGTTCATTGCGCAGCAGCTGCGCCAGGTTGGGATCGATGCCGCAACGAAGCAGATCGAAGCCGGTCAGAAGGTCGAGCTCATCGACAGCAATCCCGATCCGGCGACCGCACCCGTGCGCCTCTACTACATCAGTTGGTCGAATTCGACGGCAGAACCCGATTGGGGCATCCGTCCGTTTTTCGACTCGCGCTGCTCGCCGCCCAATCTGCTCAATACGTCTTACTACCGCAATCCGGCCGTTGATGCGGCTCTCGATAAAGGTCTTGCCGCAGTGAAGGAAGAAGACCGCATTGCCAGCTACGAAGAAGCGCAGCAGCTTATCTGGAAAGATGTTCCAACCGTGCCGCTCATTACCGAGAACGGCTTGGCGGGCGTCAACAAGAAGCTGAAGAACTTCTATCCGACTCCTGACTCGAGCTTCAGCTTTTACGAGGCGAGTTGGGAGGAATGACGCACGCGGCAAGCACCCGAGCCGTTGCTGAACGCAGTAGCGTTGCCGACGCTTCCGCATGCGGGGAAGGACTTTCGACAAAAATTTTCGCCGAAAGTCCTTTCTTTTTTTCGCTCGGGAGCGCAGCATGCGAGCAAAAACGGCGTTGCGTCGCAAAACTGTCAAGCGAGCTGCAGCAGGAGACGCGCCTTCAGCAGGTTGAGGTTGCCAGAGAAGACAAAGCCGGCGTTCACATACTGCGCGTGCGACTTCGCGAGTCCGCCAGCCGGCACATGCGCGGAAAGAACAGCAACATGCCGGACTTGTCAGCCTTTTCAAGCACTTCT
>CAZUXQ010000009.1:7975-12446 GCA_964624425.1 uncultured Sutterella sp. | reverse complement strand
CCATTGCCTGTTCCGGCCGAGACGATGCCCTTGGCGCCGAGCTTGAGCATGGCATCCATCCTGGTCGATGTGGAAGTAGAGAATGTCAACGCGCGGCAGTTCGTCGAGCTTGGAAATGCCGAACTCGCTCTTCGAGGCATGACGGCACGCGGCAGCGCGATAGAGGACCGGCTCGCTGGCAGCCAAGGCAGCCCATTCAGGTGCCGATGTTTGTCGTATTTTCCTTCGTCGCTTCGTGAGCGGGCGGAAATCTGGTCGTTCATGACGATCACCCCCTCCTTCCCTTGATCTTGGGATTCGCAACTGTCTGTACGGCTTCGAGGAGATTCATCAGTTCGTCGGCGGAACGGCAGCTGACGGACGCATGGCGCCCACGAGCACCATGGGCTTGCCGCTCTTCACGATAAGGTTGAGGAATACGCCGTTTCTTCGATTGTATCCGTGCCGTGCGTGATCACGACGCCGTCGACATTCGGGCCGGCAATGAGTTCGTTGACGCGCTTGGCAATCTTGAAAAGCGTCGGCGCATCCATATTGCTGGACGAGATCCTGCAGATCTGTTCGCCCGCAACTTCGTCGCAGTCCATCATCTGCAGTACCGCGTTGATGAGCGTCCGAATGCCGACCGCAACCGCATCGCAGCCGGTCATGACCGTTTTGCTCGCGGCGGCGCCGGCGATGGCAGTACCCGCCCGCAACGATGATCGCGCACCGTCGAAAGCGCAAGACCAAAGATCAGCGCACAGGCGGACGAAAGAAGCATGGCCCGCTGCTGCCGGACTGTTCGACGCGAGCATAACGGTTGATTGTCCCGCAGCGGAAGTCATGTTTTTCACGCTCGGGAGCGTTTCAAATGAAAAAAGTCACCTTAATTCAGGGTAATTACGATAACCATATATGGGTATTTTCTGGAGAGAAGAAGATGAAATACCCGTTAATAAGTATATTTATTGGATGATCTTAGTCATACGGAGGCGGAATTTTTACTCCTTTGGCACTGTTGTGCAGCCTCATGTTTTTATATTATTCCTGCATCGACAAAGCTCATACTCTAAAGGAGAAGAAACAAATGGACGAATTCCGCATCGAGAAAGACTCCATGGGGGAAGTCAAGGTGCCGAACGACAAGTATTGGGGAGCCCAGACGGAACGCAGCTACGAAAACTTCCGCATCGGCATTGAAAAGATGCCGAAGGAAATCGTTCACGCCTTTGCTCTTCTGAAGCGCTCCTGCGCGAAGGTCAACTGCGACTTCGGCAAGCTTGACGAACGCCGCGCCAAGGCGATCATGCAGGCCTGCGACGACGCGCTCGCCGGGAAGCTCGACGGCAACTTCCCGCTCTCCGTCTGGCAGACCGGTTCGGGCACGCAGTCAAACATGAACATGAACGAAGTGTTCGCCAACCGCGCCATCGAAATCCTCGGCGGCAATTTCCGCGACAAGAAGTCGCTCGCGAAGGAAAACCTCGTTCATCCGAACGACCACGTGAACATGTCGCAGTCTTCCAACGACACGTTCCCGTCGGCGCTTTCCATCATGGCCGTCTACGAAACCTGCAAGTACCTCCTGCCGCGTCTCGAACAGCTCGAGGCTTCGCTTGCGAAGAAAGCCGCTGAATTCAACGACATCATCAAGTGCGGCCGCACGCATCTGCAGGACGCCACACCGCTCACGCTCGGCCAGGAATTTTCCGGCTACGCTTCGATGCTCGCGCACAGCAAGGAACAGATCCTTGCCGCTGTCGAAGCCTGCGGCGAACTCGCCATTGGCGGCACGGCCGTCGGTACAGGCCTCAATGCTCCGATCGGCTTCGGCGAAAAGATCGCTGCCGAACTGAGCGCCCTCACCGGCCTCAAGTTTAAGGACGCCCCGAACAAGTTCTGGGGTCTCACGAGCCATGACGCCATCTGCACGCTTCAGGGCGCTTTCTCTGGTCTAGCCGCCAATCTGATGAAGATTGCCAACGACATCCGCTGGATGGCTTCCGGTCCGCGTTGCGGCCTCGGCGAAATTAATCTGCCGGCCAATGAACCGGGTTCCTCAATCATGCCGGGCAAGGTCAATCCGACGCAGTGCGAAGCCGTGACGATGGTCGCCGTTCAGGTCATGGGCAACACCACCGCCATCAATTTCGGCGCCTCGCAGGGCAATTTCGAACTCAACGTCTTCAAGCCCGTGATCGCCTACAACCTTATCCAGACGATCAAGAACCTGGCCGACGTAATGGTGTCTTTCGACATTCACTGCGTCTCGGGCATCACGGCCAATAAAGAAAAGATCAGCGACTACATGACGCGTTCGCTCATGCTCGTTACTGCGCTTGCTCCACTTGTCGGCTACGACAATGCCGCAAAGATTGCCAAGTACGCACATGCGAACAACAAGAGCCTCAAGGAAGCCGCTCTCGAACTCGAGATGTGCTCCGAAGAAGACTTCTGCAAGTATGTCGATCCTTCCAAGATGATTCACCCGCAGGCTCCGAAGAAGTAAGCCTGGGCGGTACGTGATGCCGGGCGCTTCCGAGCGCCCGGAGAGGCACGAAAAAAGCGCGGAACTTTTCATTGTTCCGCGCTTTTTTTGCGTTGCTTCTATATTCAAGACTCAACCTTCGCCGGACGCAAGGCCCCGTTCTGGCAGAGCTCTCTAAAAGACTTATTCGCCGTCGTTCACGGCAACCATCACGTTCGAGGCTTTGATGACGGCGTAGGCTTCGCCGCCTTCCTTGAGGCCGAGAGACTTGACGGACGTCGTCGTGATCGAGGCGACGATTTCTTCGCCGGCCGGCGTGCGGATGACGACTTCGCTGGAAACCGGACCTTCCTTGATCGAAACGACGGTACCCTTGATGACATTGCGGGCAGAAATCTTCAGCATGGCATTACTCCTGGAAATGTTATGCAAATGATGTTGTAGTTTTGGAAAGCCTGACTTTTTTTCGCAATTCGCTAAACGAAAAAACGGGCCTTCTCGGCCCGCAACAAGCTTCAATATCCAATTGAGCAGTTTAACTGAATTCTGTCCAAGTTGCACGCGCATTAGGCATTATTGCCTATAGGAAACTTGCAATTATTTGCTGCTGTCTTGTGCTCTTCGAGAGGGTGCATGCGTCCAAGCGTTTTGCAAAGCACGTTTTTCAATTTCAAGTTGATGTTTCTGTTGGAAAATCCGCAACCTCCGTGATTTTGTGATCGATTTCGGGATCGATATCAATCACACGAAAGCCGAACGAGAGAGTTCAAAAAGCTTTGCGGGCGAGTCGGGTGGGAAAGGCTGATCAGCAAAGGCAATGAGGCGGTCGTCAAGCCGGACTGCAGGCTCTCCAAGAGCGGCTCTAGTACGGAGACGGCCGCTTCCATTGTTGCGGCGCGCTCTTCGCTGCAAGCTACAGAAGCTTCCGTCAGCCGTCTCTCCGGGGAAGGAGTCTCGCACTTTCGCCGACTTTATCTGCTCGCGGTTTGGACTTTCAATTGCATCGGCCGCATGGATCAAGCGCCGCACTTCCAGAGAGAATTCAAAGACCGGGAACGACCCAATCCCAGACCGGGCGCCGTCTGCATCCAATCTCAGGGCATGTCCGGCCCGGCTCGGCTCGGACGTCTCGAAGGCTTCGGGATGCTGCTGTCGGAATGTCCGCGGATACGGGCCTTGAGACCGCTGAAATTTCGACAAAACCGCTCGCTCGAATCTCAGACTATTCATTCATACATATTAAGATCTAGTCCGAAAGCCTCCTTTCTCCGTCTTCTGCCTATTCCCGCGGAAAGTGCGCGACTTTATTCTCGTGGTGTGGCTTCGGCGACGAGGACTTCGTGCGTCCTTTTCGAAGCCCAATCAATCTGAAGAACGTCTTTCTACCAACGCCTTTCTCCGACTGCGGCTTCATCGAGAGATCGACAAAAGCCGTCGAAAAAAGAAAAGCAGCATAGAGAGAGGGAGACCCGCAATATGTTTGAAACCCAATATGAAGCCCTGCGCCGCCAAGGCATCAGCCGCCGCAGCTTCCTGCAGTTCTGCTCGCTCACCGCAGCAAGTCTGGGGCTCGGCAGCGCCGGAGCTGAAGAAATCGCGCACGCGATGGAAACCAAGCCGCGCACGCCAGTCGTCTGGCTGCACGGTCTCGAATGCACCTGCTGCACCGAGTCCTTCGTCCGCTCCTACGCCCCTGTCGCCAAGGATGTCGTCCTTTCGATGATTTCGCTCGACTACGACGACACGATTATGGCCGCTGCCGGTCAGCAGGCCGAAGAGTCGCTTGCCGAAACGATCGAAAAATACAAGGGCAACTACATCCTCGCCGTCGAAGGCAACGTACCGCTTCATGACGGCGGCATCAACTGCGTGCCGGGCGGAGAAATCTTTCTCGAAAAGATCAAGCACGTCGCCAAGGACGCCAAGGCCGTCATCGGCTGGGGTTCCTGCGCCGCCTGGGGGTGCGTTCAGGCCGCCAAGCCCAATCCCACGAAGTCCGTG
>CAZUXQ010000009.1:0-7965 GCA_964624425.1 uncultured Sutterella sp. | reverse complement strand
CCGTGCCTATCACGGAAGTCATCAAGGACAAGCCCATCGTCCTCGTTCCGGGTTGTCCTCCGATTCCGGAAGTGATGACGTCGGTCGTAACCTACATCCTTACGTACGACCGCCTGCCGCCTCTTGACCGCATGGGCCGTCCGAAGATGTTCTACGGTCAGCGCATTCACGACAAGTGTTATCGCCGCGGCCACTTCGATGCCGGTCAGTTCGCCGAACGCTTCGACGACGAAGGCGCCAAGCTCGGCTACTGCCTCTACAAGCTCGGCTGCAAGGGGCCGACGACCTACGCGCCCTGCTCCACGATTCAGTGGAACGAAGGCCTCTCTTGGCCGGTCAAGTCCGGTCACGGCTGCATCGGCTGCGCGGAACCCAACTTCTTCGACAAGGGTTCCTTCTACGAACACGAAACCACGGTTCTCCCGCCAGGGTTCGGCGGCATCGAAGCCACGGTCGACAAGATCGGCATCGCCACGACGGCTGTCGTCGGCGTGGCCGTCGCCGCGCACGCTGCGCTCTCTGCTGTAGCGCAGGCTCGCAGCACGACCAACAAGGAAATCGGAGGTAAGGAATAATGAGCGAACGTCGTATTGTCGTCGACCCGGTCACCCGCATTGAAGGTCATCTGCGCGTGCAGGCCGTCCTCGGCGAAGACAACAAAATCGTCGACTCGATGAGCACCGGCACGATGTGGCGAGGCCTTGAAGTCATTCTGAAGGGCCGCGACCCGCGCGACGCCTGGGCGTTCGTCGAACGCATCTGCGGCGTGTGCACGGGCATTCACGCCCTTTCGGCCGTCCGCGCCGTTGAAGACGCCATCGGCATCAAGATCCCGAAGAACGCGAACATCATCCGCAACCTCATCAACGCGACCCTCTACGTGCAGGATCATCTGGTGCACTTCTATCAGCTCTCTGCCCTCGACTGGGTCGACGTGGTGAGCGCTCTCGAAGCGGATCCGCGCGAAACCGCTGAGCTTCAGCAGAAGATCTCCCCGCACCATCCGATGGCTGCCGTGGGCTACTTCCGCGACGTTCAGAACCGTCTGAAGAAGTTTGTCGCTTCAGGTCAGCTCGGCATCTTCAACAAGGGCTATTGGGGCCATCCTGAAATGAAGCTCCCGCCCGCCGTCAATCTGCTCGCCGTGACGCACTACCTGGAAGTTCTCGACTTCCAGCGCGAAATCGTCCGCGTGCATACCATTCTCGGCGGCAAGAACCCGCATCCGAACTACCTCGTCGGCGGCGTTGCCTGCCCGATCAACATGCACGAGACGGGCGGTCAGGGCACAATGGTGAACGAAGTTACTCTCAACTACATGCGCGACATCGCTCAGAAGTCGCTCGAAATGGTTGAGAACGTCTATCTCCCGGACATCAAGGCGATCGCGTCCTTCTATCCGGAATGGTTCAGGTACGGTGCCGGTCTCTCCAACAAGAACGTGCTCTGCTACGGCGACTTCCCCGAAATCGCCAACGACTACTCAGACGCGTCGATCCAGCTGCCGCGCGGCGCGATCCTGAACGGCAACCTCAACGAGGTCTACGATGTCGACCTGAAGGATCCGGAACAGATCCAGGAATTCGTCGACCACTCATGGTATAAGTATCCGGACGCCGGCAAGGGTCTGCATCCGTGGGACGGCATTACCGATCAGGCCTACGAACTCCCGAAGGGCGCCGAAGGCACCCGCACGAAGTTCGACTGGCTCACGACGGACGGCAAGTACTCGTGGGTGAAGAGCCCGCGCTGGAAGGGCCACATGATGGAAGTCGGCCCTCTCTCCCGCTTGATCGTGGGCTATGCCAAGAACGTGCCGCACATCAAGGAACCTGCTGTTGCGCTTCTCGAAGAGCTGCATCTGCCGCTCAAAGCCGTCTTCTCGACGCTCGGCCGTCACGCCGCCCGCGCGCTTGAATGCCACTGGGCCGCTCAAAAGATGATCCAGTACGTCAATGATCTTACCGCGAACATCAAGGCCGGCGACGAAACCGCCGCCAACATGGAACTCTGGGATCCGAAGACTTGGCCGAAGGAATGCAAAGGCGTCGGTCCTGTCGAAGCTCCGCGCGGCGCGCTCGGCCACTGGTGCGTCATCAAGGACACGCGCATCGCCAACTGGCAGGCTGTCGTCCCGACCACCTGGAATGCCTCTCCGCGTTCGCCCGACGGTCAGCTCGGCGCTTTTGAGCAGTCGCTCATCGGCACCCCGATGGCGGTGCCCGATCAGCCGCTTGAGATCATCCGAACGATCCACAGCTACGACCCGTGCCTCGCTTGCGCAACGCACCTCTATTCGCCGGACGGCGAAGAGCTCTGCAGCGTCGACGTCGCATGACGGTCAGGGAGCCGCTTATGAAAATTGATCCTGTCACTTATGAGGTTGATCTCAGTGCCGGTACCCACCCGCTCTATGTGTGGGAAGCTCCCGTGCGCGTTTGGCACTGGGCAATGGCCGTGTGCATGTACGTGATGATCGGTACGGGCTTTCTCATCGGTTCGCCCCTGCTTTCGAACATGGGCGATACGTGGGCCACGTACGGCTTCGGGTACATTCGCCTCTTCCATTTTGCAGCCGGGATCATCTTCACGGGCCTTTTCGTCTACCGCCTCTACTGGATGGCTGTAGGCAACAACTACGCCCGTCAGATTTTCATCCCTCCGATGTGGTCCTGGAAGTGGTGGAAAGGCGTCTTTGCTCAGGTTGCTTATTATCTCTTCATGAAGAAGACGAGTCCTGAATACGCGGGCCACAATCCGCTTGCGCAGCTCGCGATGTTCGGATTCTTCGTTCTCGGCTCCATCGTCCTCATCATCACCGGTCTTGCGCTCTATGCGCAGGCTTGGGGCGCCGACACGGGCTGGATGGTCTGGTTCGGCTGGGTGTTCGCGCTCTTCGGCGACGCCCAGTGCGTGCGAACGGTTCACCATGCCTTCATGTACGTGCTGATCCTCTTCACGATTGCTCACATGTACATGTCCTTCCGTGAAGACGTAATGGGCGGCGCCACGACGCTGTCGTCGATGACGACCGGTTTGCGCATGTTCAAGCACGGTGGCCGCTGAAGAACGGGTCTTTAGGAGCTCACCTCCGGTAGATTGACTGCCGCAGAAAGCCGCTCGAATGAAAGTTCGGGCGGCTTTCATTCGGACGGGACTCGCATGAAATTCGATTGCGGCCGCTTTCGCCGCATTTCTTCTCGTCTTTGCAAGCGCGTCGTTCGTCATTCGGCTTTTTGCGGACTTGCGCGACGTGATGGGCCTCTCGTTCGACGAGCAAAGCCTCCGCGGCATCGAGCTGCCGCTTCGCGGGCTGTGAGATCTTGCTTCTTTTCCTCGGATGCATCTCGAGCCTGAAGGGTTGCAAGCGGCAGCATTTGTCTGCTGCATTTTCTCTTCGGCTTCTCGACAATGCCGCATCATCGGTCTGTGCGAGATTTTTTCAGGGTCTTGCCTCAGGCGCGGCCGTGTCGTCGCTTCTCGCATTGACGATCGAACTGATGCAAAAAGCGAAGACCTGAGATGCTTGCTCTCAACAATTGTCGCTGCGAGGGACTCGTCCACGGAATTCTGCTCGAGGGCGCTTGCCGCAGGTGTCTTGGCAAGGGGATGGTCTGCCGCGCCGTCGCTCCGGTGCGTTCTCTCAGTCGCCGCTGCTTTGACGCTTCGGCTCTTTCCCAAGACGCTTTCAAGAGGCTCGCATTATCGATTAAACGCACTCAGCGGCCTAAAGCAGCAGCGGCACCGGCGCCTCAGGATCCTCTTCATCGGACTAGGAGCCGCTGTCTCGGGCGTCTGGGGCTGCGGCACCTATGTTCGGCGTCGACCGTCGTGAATGGTCGTCGGTCTGCCGAAGTTGGACATGCGGCATTATGGAGGCTCTGCCTACGAACTATGCCAACGCAGCTAAACTGCATCATCTTCGCGATTATCGGAGCGACCCTGCTGAGCCGCTTTCGGTTTCCTCAGCTCGCTCTAACGGCCTGCTGAAGCCGACTGCCTGACTCGGTCCCGCAGTCAGGCAATCGGAAACAACCGGCATCCCATCAGCCGTTTTCTCGTTTTTGGGCTATGCTCAACTTTTTTTCATAGGAGGAAGCCGTGACCAACCTGCACGCGCTTGATGCGGCCGAAACCGACGATGCGGACGGCCTCGACAATGCCGTCCGTCTCGGGGAAGATCCCTACAACCTCCTCAAGCTTTTTTGTCCCTTCTGCGGTGCGGGACTCAAGGAGAGCTGTCAGCACCAGCTCTATCGAACGGACGGGGCCTTCTTCGACAGAATTTCGCCGCTTTTCAAAAGGTTTCTGGAGCAAAGTTTCGGGTTCGGCGAAGACGAGGTGATCGACGAAGGGAGTCTTCTTCCCGCGCGCCTCTGCCGAGAACTGAAAAACAACGGCGGCCTTGCCGGCTGCGGCGTGCGGCGCCTCAATCAGGCAGCAGAAGCGCTCGGCGATGGTCCCGCGGCGTTTGTGCTCGAGAAAGAGAACAGGCGCCGTCACGACAGGCTTTTTGTCGGATTTGCCTCCGATATCGGCCTCGACGTACTCAAAAAGCTCGCAGAAACGTCTGAAAAAATGAAGCCCTCCTGAGCGCGGCTTAGGCCAGCAGCGTTCAGCAGACTAGCAGCAGGATCGGACTGGGACGGATTGTTTAGATAGTGGGGCCTCTCGTATAAATGTTCATTGCGCCGAAATAGCCGCATTCTTCGGCTTTTGTAAGTCGACCCGAGGCCGCGTCGACAAGCTGCTCGAACACGTCTTCGGCGGCCTCGTCGAGCGTTTGACGGCCTGAAATGACCTCACCCACAAAGCAGTCCATGTGCTCTGCCATATGCTCCCATGTTTTTTCATTGCCTGTGATTTTGAGAACGGGCATGAAGGGGAAGCCTTGCGGAGCGCCTCGGCCGGTTGCGAAAGCGACGATGCTGCAGCCCGCCGCGGCAAGCCCGGCCAGGAGCTCGGGTTCTCGCCCCGGAGAGTCCATCATGGTGAGGCCGGGCTTTTCGGCGCGGTCGCCGTAATCAACGACTTCCCGGAACACGGCGCTGCCAGCCTTGGCAAGCGCCCCGAGACTCTTTTCTTCGATCGTGCTCAGACCGCCCGCGATGTTTCCACGCGTAGGCTGACCGCCGCGCATGTCGACGCCGACCGCAATCGCACGTGCTTCCATATCGGCGACCGCCTTGACGATGGCTCGAGCAACCTCAGGATTGGCGGCATGCCTCGCTGCGATATGTTCGGCGCCCATGAATTCAGTCGTTTCCCCAATCACGACAGAAGCGCCTGCGCCGGCAAGCGCATCGGTAACGGCGCCGATGACTATATTGCTCGAAATGCCCTGCGTCGTATCGGAACTGCCGCATTTGAGCCCCAGACGAAGCTTCGAGAGCGGCACCGGCACGCGCTCGGCTTCGATCTCTTTGACAAGCTTCTCGGTCAATGCCCGGACGGCTTCGATTGTCTTCGACTTGCCGCCGATTTCCTGGATGCACAGAAGGTGAACGGGCTTGCCGGTCTTGGCGGCTTCTTCGGCGACTCGCCTGGCGTTGACGCTTTCGCAACCGAGGCTCACATAAACGACTGCGCCCAAGTTCGGATTCTTGGCAAGATTGATAAGAACGGTTTCGACGCGAGAGACATCGGGCTTCGTTTGCGAGCAACCCTGCTGATGAGTGAACGACGCAGCGCCGGAAAGCTGCGAGAGTGCGCTTACGACATCGTTGGCGCAAACAACGGTCGCGATGATCCCCACGAGGTTTCGCGTGCCGACGGAGCCGTCCTCTCTGGGGTAGCCCATGAACGTACGGCCTTCAACGCGAAGCCTCGGCTTGCCGAGAACGAGAGCATCGTTTCTAACCGTCGAATAGTCTTCAGCTTCCTTAGCTTCTGCATTCTCGACTGCGGCATCGTCGCCGCGTCCGCGCAGACTTTCGACGTTCTGAACGTGCACGTGCGCGCCTTTGGCGATATTGGTCGTCGCGCGCCCCATGACTTCGCCGTATTTCAGAATCGGATCGCCGGCACGGATGTCGCAGAGCGCCACTTTGTGAGCGAAAGGAATGTCTTCGGCAAGCGTCAGGGGAATGCGCTCTTCACCGTCGGCCGCAACGATTGCGTCGCCGGCTCGGCCTTCTACGATAAGCGTTGCCGTGTTGTCCGAGGCATTCAAGGCCAACGCCTGAAAGGGCCGAAGGGTTTCATCGTTTGGGGTGCAGCGGCGCATTTCGGAACTCCTTTTTTATTGCAAGCTACCGGCGTGCGGCTCTGCAAAGAGATTGTGCGTGAAAGCAATTCGACCGGCCGATGCCGGCACTTGCTTCGGTTTCGGTTGGTCGTCCTCTGGTAGCCTTTTGGCTGGTCGGGATGGCTGGGCTGTCGGAAAATCAGGTTGATCGCACGGCCGCAGGCAATTTGACGCTGCGCCGCGCGTTCGTCCGATGCAAATCGGCGACTCCAGCTGATTATGGCCGTCATGACGCCATCCGCTTCAGCGGCTGTTTTAATTTCTCGGTCGGTTTCTCTTCGCTTTTGGCGACGCTTGTCGAGTTCGGCGAATTGCTGCTTCTGCTTGTTCATGGGGGATTCCTTGTACGGCAGCCGTTCAGCGCCGCAGCCGCTGCCGAAGAAAATAAGCCATGCAGTCTATATGGATATCCCTATATTCATTGAGGCTGCAGAATTTTATAGTATCAGAACATTTGCAGATCGAGACGGTAACGCTCGATCAAAACAAAACTGCTAAGGAGCAATGGCATGAAGAAGGAAATCATCCAGACTTCCAGAGCGCCTGCGGCGATTGGCCCCTATTCTCAGGGCATCTCCGCCGGCGAATTTGTTTTTGTGTCCGGTCAGCTTCCGATCGACCCGACTACGGGCGAAATGCCCGAAGACATCAAGGCTCAGGCCAAGGCCAGCCTTGAAAACGTTAAGGCCGTGCTCGAAGCCGCTGGTTCTTCCCTCGAAAAAGTCTGCAAGACAACCTGCTTCCTTTCCGACATCGCCGACTTCGGCGCTTTCAATGAAGTCTACGCAGAGTATTTCCCGAGCGAAGCTCCCGCCCGCTCCGCTTTCGCCGTCGCAGCTCTTCCAAAGGGCGCCAAGGTCGAAATTGAAGTGATCGCGATCAAATAAAATAAAGCGCTTCCTTTCTTCTTCAACCTCGGAACAGTGCATTTTTAGACCGAAAAGAGAGGACAAAAATGTTTAGTCTCATCCTCGCCTTAATAGTTATCGTGGGTGTAGTGTATCTCCTTCTGAAGGGATACTATCCGCAGGCTGCGCTTTTCATCGGCGGCGGCGTGTTGCGCTTGTGCACGCGGGTCTTCGACCTCGGCACCCTGCTTGATGCCAAAAAGACAACCAATTTCGGCGGCTTCGACATCTTCAAAGTGTTCGGCGACGGCTTCGCAAGCCGCATCTCCGGCCTCGGCCTTCAGCTTATGGCTATCGGCGGCTTTTCCCGCTACATGGAACACGTCGGCGCTTCGAGCGCTCTCTTCGCCGTGTTTGAACGCCCCCTCAAAGTGATCAAGTCCCCGTACCTCCTTCTGGGCGCTTCCTTTCTGGTGTCTCAGGTGATGGCCATTTTCGTGCCGTCGCACGCCGGTCTCGCGCTCCTTCTGATGGTTACGCTCTACCCGATCCTTGTTCGTTCGGGCGTTTCCCCGCTCTCCGCCCTCGGCGTGATCGGCTGCGCTCAGTACATTGACGCAGGTCCCGGCTCGGGCAACGCCAACATGGCCGCTCAGGTTGCAGGCATGGACGTTTCCGAATACTTTGTTTACTATCAGCTGCCGCTCTTCATCGCCGTGACGCTGATCGTCTGCGTTGCACATATGATCGTTCAGGCTTGGTGGGATAAAAAGGAAGGCTGGAAGTTCGATCCGAACAACATCCAGACGCTTGCCGGCACGAAGTCCGCCAACGCCGACAAGGCTGTTCCGAAGATCTACGCCATCCTCC
>CAZUXQ010000008.1:8145-15438 GCA_964624425.1 uncultured Sutterella sp. | reverse complement strand
GAACCCACTGTCTGCGGCTCGACCGGCGGCAATGCATGCGATGAGCGCGGCCTGCCGGAACGGTTCCCGATGCTTCGGTTCATGGCTGGTTTTGGTTCGGAGCAAAATGAAGCAGGGCTGCCGATGGTCTTCGCGCCTTGCGTCTTTCTTCCTCTGTAAAATAAAAAAGATTTGCCTCAACTGTCGCGGAAAATTCCGAAGAAGACGCAGGGGGAATTGCTCGGGGACGCGGCCGTCCGAAAAAAACATCTCGATGCTGTGAAGACGCCATTCGAACTCATCATCGGCCTCACCTATACAAGGCGAGGCCGCAGGGGCCGCCGCAAGGACGGCTTCATGTCCTTTATTTCCGGCATGTCCGTCGCTTCGATCGCGCTCGGCGTGGCGGCGCTCATCATCGTGCTTTCGGTGATGAACGGCTTTCAGAAGGAAGTTCGCGACCGCATGCTCTCGGTCGTGCCCCATATCGAGGTTGTCTCGCGCACGGGGCCGATGAACGACTGGAAAGCGATCGCCGCAGAAGTCGAGAAGACGTCCGGCGTCGCGGCGGCTGCGCCTTACGTGCAGGGACAGGGCCTCTTTGCGTCCGGCAATATCGTGCGCGGCGCGATTGTAAAGGGGATCGACCCGCAGGCCGAAGGCGGCGTGAGCGAATTGGACAACAAGATTCTGGATGCAGACGGGCTTCCCGCGAAGAACGGCCTGGCGCTTCTGAAGCCCGGCGAATTCGGCATTCTGCTTGGGCGAGATTTGGCGCATCAGCTGCGCGTGCGCCCGGGCGACAAAGTGGCGCTGTTGGCGCCGCAGGGAAACGTTACGCCTGCCGGCCTCATTCCGCGCATGAAGCAGTTCACGCTTCTTGGATGCTTCGCGAGCGGACACTATGAGTACGACAGCTCAATGGCGCTCGTGCACATCAAGGACGCGGCGGCGCTTTTCCGAACAGGCGGTCCGCAGGGGCTGAGGCTCAAGGTCGTCGACATGCAGCGCGCGCCCGAAATTGCGCGCGAAGTTGTCAAGAACCTTCCTTTGGGCTATTACGCGACGGATTGGTCGCAGCAGAACCGCACGTGGTTTGCGGCAGTGCAGGTTGAAAAGCGCATGATGGGCGTCATTCTCTTCCTTATCGTGCTTGTGGGGGCGTTCGGCTTGGTGTCGGCCCTCGTGATGACCGTGAAGGAAAAGCAGTCCGACATTGCAATTCTGCGCACGCTCGGCGCGTCGCCCGCGTCGATCATGGCGATCTTCGTCATTCAGGGCGCGGTGGTCGGCATCGTGGGCGTTGCGGCGGGCGTTGCCGCCGGACTCTTGATTGCCTGCAACGTGGGATCGATCGTGAGCTTCATCGAATCGCTTTTGGGCGTCGCATTCCTGCCGAAGGAAATCTATTTCATCAGCCAGATGCCTTCGGATCCGAGGATCTCGGACATCCTTCCGATTTCGATTTTCTCCTTCCTTTTGAGCTTGGCCGCTACGCTCTATCCGAGCTGGCGCGCGGCCTGCATTCAGCCCGCGGAGGCGCTTCGGCATGAATAAGGACGAATCGATCTTCGGCGCCGCGCTTCTTGCCGAACACGTGAGCAAAAGCTACCGCGAAGGCGCGCATGACGTTCCGGTTCTGAAGGACGCGACGCTGGCCGTCGCGCCGAGCGAAACGACGGCGATTCTCGGCGCATCGGGCTCGGGCAAGTCGACCTTGCTGCACGCATTGGGCGGGCTCGACCGCATCGACGGCGGACGCATCGTCATCGCAGGAACCGATTTGGCCGGTCTTTCCGAGAAAATGCTCGGAAAACTGCGCAATCGCTCGCTCGGGTTCGTTTATCAATTCCATCATTTGCTGCCGGAATTCACGGCGCTCGACAATGTCGCAATGCCGCTTCTCATTCGCCGCCTCGATTCCGCGCTGTGCTACGAACGCGCCGAAAGGCTTCTCGACATGGTGGGCCTCAAGAGACGCGCCGCGCATCTGCCGAGCCAGCTCTCCGGAGGCGAGCGGCAGCGTGTGGCGATTGCGCGAGCACTCGTGACGAAGCCCGCCTGCGTTCTTGCGGACGAGCCTACCGGAAATCTTGACCATGCGACGGCCGACCGCGTTTTTTCGCTTTTTTTGGAGGCGGCCAAGGAAGAAGGAACAGCCGTTCTGATCGTGACTCATGATCAACGGCTTGCTTCCCGATGCGGCCGTGCCGTGACGCTGCAGGGCGGCGTGATTCTCGACTGAGCGGAGGGCTGCATGCGAAGCGCCTTTTTCGCCGAGCGCTGGCTTCCGCGTGAAGCGCGTCTTCCCGATGAGGAGGATGCCCTCGAGAAGCTCGGCATTCTCGATACGCACAGCCACTTTCAGGCGGCGCGCTTTGATGCCGACCGAGAGAGGCTGTGCCGCGAAGCGCGCGGCGCGGGCGTCGAATCCATGCTGCTTTGTTCGGCCGGCCCTGACGACTGGGCAAATACGGCGCAGTTTGCGCATGCTCATGGCTTTGCTTACGGTCTCGGCATTCATCCGCTTTTCATCGCCGACGTTGTTCCCGAAGACCTGCATGCGCTGCGCGAAGCCGCTGCCCGTGCAAAAGAGGAGGACCCCTTCTTCATCGCAGTCGGAGAAATCGGGCTCGACGGCGGAAAATCCGGCTTCAGCCAAAACAAGGCCGAAGCGATTTTCGCCGAGATCCTCAAGATCGCGCGCGACTTTCAGCTGCCCGTGTCGCTGCACGTGAGAAAGAGCGCGTCGAAAGTGCTCAAGCATCTTCGGCGCTGTCGGCCGGCGGGCGGCGTCGTTCACGCCTTCAACGGGTCTGATGCTGAACGGAGGGCCTTTCTCGAGCTGGGACTCAAATTGGGCTTCGGCGGCTCGGCCGCCTACGAAGGCAGTGTTCGGATTCGCCGGCATTTGAGCGAACTCTCGTCCGACGAATGGGTGGCTGAAACCGATTCTCCGGACATGCCGAGCGGCGCACGCAGGGCTTGGGCCGCAGCGGCGGGCATCGATCCCCTTGCCGAGCCTGCCGACATTCGCGTCACTCTGGCGGCTGCCGCTTCGTTGCGGGGACTTGATCTAGGCAAAGCGGCGGCGGAGTGCCGCCGCAATGCGCTGGCCGCTTTCCCGAGATGGCGGGCGTTGTTGGCGAGGAGCGACGCCTTCGCCAAACGCATCGATTGACTTGGAATTTCCGCTTCGCGCAAAGAACCGCACAATTCTGCCGTCCCGTCGATCGACGCCGCCGTCACGGTTGATCCGCGACAGGCCAGCTTCCATTTCGGCTCTTCTCTCAAGGGCAGGCATTCATTCGAGTCGAGCTGACGCTCGTCCATGCCGTTGCGGGCACGCGGATCACTTCGAGCGAGCTGGTTGTTTCGGCTGCCTCCAATGATTGCGGGGCAGCCTTTTTGCAAGGCGTCGGGATCGAAGGCGCACTTGTTGTCCAAACGGCTGCCTTTGCAAAATCGGCCTCTCTGCATGGAAATGCTTTGCCTGCCGCGGCAGGCTGCCTCGCCGAGGCTTCCGAGTTCGGAGAGCCGGCCTTCGCAATGGCTTTGCTGTTCAGGCCGGCATCCTCGGTCGACTTGATGCAGATTCGAGGCGCGCCGCATCAGGACGCCGACGCCTGCAGGCATCATGATTGTTCAGCGGCTTGGATTTGGAAGCAAAGGCGAACTTCATCTCAAGGCCGGTTCGGGCGGCAGCGTCTATTGCGGATGAGATCTTGTGCAGGCTTTGGATTTGAACGGCGGAACGGACAACAAAAGGCGCCGCATTGGGCAGGGATCTTTGCCTCGAGAGACCCGCCCAAGAGCGTCGGCATGCTCGATGCCGATCAGCTCGACGCGAGCGGACCGCCGAACCTTTCCGCAGCGGTAGATGCAGCAATTGTTTTTGCGGCGGGCTTCATGCTTTGCCTCAGCACGGATGATCGGCAGCTTTCGGAGACTGCCTGTTCCTTCCTTGATTTGAGCGCGCCTCCGTCGAAGGCTTGAGCAGCCTTGGCGCGGCCGCGAATCTCGGCGGTGAACAAACGAGGCCGGACTTGCGGGCTCGATGACGTCGAATCCGACGCGGCATGGAAGGCGACGTCGGTCCGTCAGCCCAAGGCGAAGACCCCATGACGTCGCCTGCGAGCTGAAGAATGCGCGTTCGCTCAGCCTCGGCTGCGCGCTGCCGGCTTTGCAGGAGGGGCTGCATCGGCGGTCGAGCTTTTCCGCGCCTGTCTTATTCATCCTTCGAGTTCGACTGCGCGCGATGCGGCGGCAAGACGATTCTGATCTTCGGCGTCGGCGAAGCGCCTTCGGCAAAACGCAAAGCCGGCTAAGATCGGCTCAAATTGAGAGAGTTCGCCGAAAGTCTTCGCCTTCGCTTCCGCCGCAGGCGGCGGACCGAGAAAGAACAAACTTGGGATTTCAGAAACAAACGGTTTCCAGAGAGTTTCGAAGAGCGTGAAAAGAGAGCTGGAAAAGAACGCAAAAGCATCATTCAATTTCTAAAATAAACCAAAAGGTCCTGCGAACAGGTTGAATGCGCGGTTGACCGAGTCCGCGGCAGGCTGAAGCGAGCGAATGGAAGAAAAGGAAGAAAACATGGAGGCCGGCGGCGAAGAACTTCATCTTGTGCCCGATCCTGCGCTTGCGCGCAGCATGGTCGAACCGCTTTATCGAGGCGAGGAGCTTGCCACGGGCGAAGACGTGCTCGCGCATGCCGATGGCGTCGCTTCGATCCTGCGCGGCGTGAGAAACGATCCGGAACTTGTCTGTGCGGCTTATCTCTTCTGCGTGCCGCGCGTCGTTCAAAATTCCTCCGAATGGATTGAAAAGAGCTTCGGCGCGAAAGTGTCCGGACTCGTTGCCGAGCTCGGCAAGCTCAATACGCTGTCGGCGCGTGCGCGTTCGGACAGCAAGGAAGCAAGCGCAATGATGCAGCCCGAGGCTCTCCGGCGCATGTTTCTCGCGATGTGTCAGGACTTGCGCGTGGTGCTTCTGAAGCTTGCGAGCCGTCTGCAGACGCTTCGTTGGTTTGCGGACTCGCGCAAAGACGGCAGCCGCGAGTTTGGCTTGGAAACGCTGGCGCTTTATGCCCCGCTTGCGAACCGTCTCGGCATCTGGCAGATCAAGTGGGAGCTCGAAGATCTGTCGCTCCGCTTCACGCGTCCGGACGAGTACCACGCGATCGCGAACGAACTCGACGAGTCGCGCGAAGCGCGCCTTGAATTCATGCAGAACGCCGTCCAGCGCATACGTGCGCTTTTGGCCGAGCATGGAATCGGCGCAGACGTTTCCGGCCGCCCGAAGCACATTTATTCGATCTGGAAAAAGATGCAGCGCAAGCACCTGCGCTTCGATCAGCTCTTCGACGTGCGTGCGCTTCGCATAATCGTCGAGACGGTCGAGCAGTGCTACGAGGTGCTCTCGATCGTTCAGGAAAACTTTCAGACGATCTCGAAGGAATACGACGACTACATCGCGAAGCCGAAGCCCAACGGCTACCAGTCGCTTCATACAGTCGTGACGGATCGCGGCGGCCGGCCGATTGAAATTCAGATCCGTACCCGCGCGATGCACGAATTTGCCGAACTTGGCGTGGCCGCGCACTGGCGCTATAAGGAAGCCGGCAATTCGCTCGGCGCGACGAGCGCCGAAGAACAGCGCGTCGCCTGGCTGCGCCAGCTGCTCGCTTGGCGCTCCGACGTGGGTTCGTCCGATGCGGGCGCCGGCGCGCATGCCGTTGAGGACGATCACGTCTACTGCCTCACGCCTGCGGGCCGCGTCGTCGAGCTTCCGCATGGAGCGACGCCCGTCGACTTCGCCTACCAGGTGCACACGCAGCTCGGCCATCGCATGAAGGGCGCGAAGGTCGACGGTCAGATGGTGCCTCTGAACCGCAAGCTCAAAACGGGCGAAACGGTGGAAATCGTTGCGGGCAAGATTGGACAGCCGAGCCGCGACTGGCTCAATCCAGAACTCGGCTATGCGGCCAGTCCGCGCACGCGCAACAAAGTCCGTCAATGGTTCAACGCGCAGCAGACGCAGGAACTCCTCTCGAGCGGGCGCGAACGCCTCGACAAAGAGCTGGCGCGATTGGGCAAGTCTGCGATGAAGCTCGAAGAACTCGCGAAGCGCTTGGGCTTCGACTCTGTCGAAGATGTGTGCATTGCCTTTGCAAAGGAAGAAATCACGCTTACGGCCCTTCAGCAGGCCGTGCTGCCCACGAAGCCTGCAGAGCCCGAACCCGCCGTCGTTGTGAGAAGCGAATCGGCGTCGTCGAAGAAAGGCAAGATTCTCGTTGTCGGCGTGGATTCGCTTTTGACGCAGCTTGCTCGCTGCTGTCACCCGGTGCCGCCCGACGAAATCGTGGGCTACGTAAGCCGCGGTCGTGGCGTGATGATTCACCGCGCGGATTGTCCCAACATCCGCAACATGCTCGAGCAGGATCATGAGCGCCTGATCGAAGTGAGCTGGGGCGATGCCGGCGCCGAAGCCGTTTATCCGGCTGAAGTGCTCATCGTGTCTCAGGATCGTCAGGGACTTTTGCGCGACATCTCTGAAGTCTTTCAGCGCGAAAAGGCGCATGTCACCGCGATGAGCGCCAACGTCGCGAAGGGCGACCAGCACATGAAGTTTCGCATTGAAATCCGCGGGGCAGAAGACTTGCGCCGCACGCTCGCCGGACTCCGCGAGATCAAGGGCGTCCTTTCCGCCCGCCGCATTTAAAGCGTCGGAAACGCTCAAAATCGGGAGACGGATCATGCGGCCGCATGAATTCGACGCCTTTCTTTTTTTAGCCGCAGCCGCGTCTTCCTGCGATTCTCGGGGGCGGAGGCTCGCTTCAGCCGCATTCCGAAGAAAAACGGCTCGATCTGCATGACGGAACGCGCTTGCTGCGTTGATCCGAAAACGCATCGGCCTCGCGCCGCTATGTTCGTCAAGATCGGCGTCATTGCGCCGGGCAAGACGGAGATGATCCCTGCGGCCAGCCGCCGATCGGTCGAAATGCCGTCTGCGGCGGAAAAGCCTGCCCGAGGAACCGACAACGTCATTTGAGGCGAACGGCGGCTGTCGAAAAACAGTTTCCGCCTTCCGTCGTTTGAGCTGTCTGCCTGCCGTGCAGCGTGCCGCGTGCTTGCCCATTGACGAAGCCTTCGCTCCTTCCCGCAGCGCGCCTGAAATCCCGGGCCGAGTGAGGGAGAAAAAGTCCGATGCGAAGCTGAATTCGACCGCGGACGCATCGATGCGTCATCCTTTGCGGAACGAGCCGCACGGAAAAGAAGGCGGAGAAATCTCGCGAAGCGGTCTCGCCGCCTTTCT
>CAZUXQ010000008.1:0-8045 GCA_964624425.1 uncultured Sutterella sp. | reverse complement strand
AGCCGCACGGAAAAGAAGGCGGAGAAATCTCGCGAAGCGGTCTCGCCGCCTTTCTTGGATGACGCAGCGCCCGAGATGGAAAGGATTCTCGGCTTTGGAATGCGGCGGCGGGCCTGCACGACTGAACGCGGATCGGCAAGCGGCGCTCATCCTGCTCAATCGTCTTGCGGAAAGGACGAAGACCTCAAAGTCCATCGAGGGTCGGTGCAGATGCGCTGGATCCGAAGGAGCCCCGCAGGCTTCCGGCAGCCGGCATCATGCTGTCCGCTCATGCGGCCGCTCCGGCTCTGGATGCGGAACGAAAATTTTGACCGCTTCTTGCATTTTCGAAAAGAACTCAGATATAATCTATCGTCCGTATTGCTTGCAATGCATCCAGGCACGTAGCTCAGTTGGTTAGAGCATCACCTTGACATGGTGGGGGTCGTTGGTTCGAATCCAATCGTGCCTACCAAGATTTTTCGGAATTGTTGACGATGCCATCAATCAGATCGGCGCAGCAGCGCACAACAACACTCCGTCTTTAAGCGGCGAGGACGTGAGCGGTAGCGTTGTCGACAGTTCGAGACTGAAAGAAGTGCGGCTCATGTCCGCACTTTTTTTATGTTCTCAAAAAACGCATAGGATCAAGAAAATGGTAGCGATTACTCTTCCGGACGGTTCCAAGCGCGAATACGAAGGCCCGTTGAGCGTGGCCGAAATTGCGCAGTCCATCAGCAAGAGCCTTGCGAAGGCGGCTTTGGCCGGCAAGGTCGACGGCAGGCTTGTGGATCTTTCCCGGATCGTCTCGGCTGATGCGGCCGTTTCGATCATTACCGGCAGCGATCCTGAAGGCCTCGAAATAATCCGTCACTCGTCGGCGCACTTGATGGCGCAGGCCGTGAAGGAAATTTTTCCCGACGCCCAGGTGACGATCGGACCGTCGATTGAAAACGGCTTCTACTACGACTTTGCCTATTCGCGCCCCTTCACGCCGGAAGACCTGAAGGCGATCGAAGCCCGCATGGACGCGCTTGCCTCGAAGGACATTCCCATTGTTCGCGAAGAAATGAAGCGCGAAGACGCCGTTCAGTTCTTCCTCGGCAGGGGCGAAAAGTACAAGGCCGAGATCATCAAGGCGATTCCGGAAGGCGAAGCGATTTCGCTCTACCGGCAGGGCGACTTCATCGATCTCTGCCGCGGTCCTCACGTCCCGTCGACGGGACGGCTCAAGGTTCATCGCCTCATGAAGGTGGCGGGCGCCTATTGGCGCGGCGACAGCAGGAATGAAATGCTGCAGCGCATTTACGGCACGGCCTGGGCCACGAAGGAAGAACAGGACGCCTATCTGGACATGCTCGCCGAAGCTGAAAAGCGCGACCATCGCCGCCTCGGCAAGGAACTCGATCTCTTCCATCTGCAGGACGAAGCTCCGGGCATGATCTTCTGGCACGCCAAGGGCTGGGCCGTCTGGCAGGTCGTCGAACAGTACATGCGCCGCATCTATCAGGACAACGGCTACGAAGAAGTGAAGGCGCCGCAGCTTCTCGACCGTTCGCTCTGGGAACGTTCGGGACATTGGGCGAAGTATCGCGAAAACATGTTCACGACCGAATCGGAAAACCGCTACTACGCGCTTAAGCCGATGAATTGCCCGGGCCACATCCAGATCTTCAATTCAAAGCTTCGCAGCTACCGCGATCTGCCGCTTCGCATCGGCGAATTCGGCCAATGCCACCGCAACGAAGCGTCGGGCGCGCTGCACGGCCTCATGCGCGTTCGCGGCTTCACGCAGGACGACGGCCACATTTTCTGCACGGAAGACCAGATTCTCGAGGAATGCAAAGCTTATACGCGCCTCGTTCAGAAGGTCTACGCCGATTTCGGCTTCAATAAAATCGCCTACAAGATCGCGACTCGCCCGGAAATGCGCATCGGGGAAGATGCCGTGTGGGACAAGGCCGAACAGGCTCTGATGGCCAGTCTTGACGCGCTCGGCATCAAGTACGAAATTCTCGAAGGCGAAGGCGCCTTCTACGGTCCAAAAGTCGAATATCATCTGAAGGACTGCCTCGGCCGCTCGTGGCAGTGCGGCACGATTCAGGTCGACTTCCAGATGCCGGGCCGTCTCGGCGCGGAATACGTTGCCGAAAACAATGCGCGCAAGGTGCCCGTCATGCTGCACCGCGCGATGCTCGGCTCTCTCGAACGCTGGATCGGCATGCTCATTGAAGAACATGCCGGCGCCTTCCCTGTTTGGCTTGCTCCAGTGCAGGTGGCGATTGCCGACATTACCGATGCGCAGGCCGATTGCGTCAAGGATCTTGCCGCCAAGCTGCACGCTGCCGGAATTCGGGTTCAAACGGATTTGCGCAGTGAAAAAATCAACTATAAAATTCGCGAGCTCGCTCTGCAGAAGATTCCCTACATTGCCGTCGTCGGCGACAGGGAAATGCAGACGGGCACGGTTTCAGTGCGTGCACGCGGCGGCTTGAATCTCGGCGTTATGTCCGTCGAAGACTTCATCGCCAAGGTGCTCGCTAAGGCAGCTCTTCGCGGCGAAGCCGCGCAGGATCTGCAGTAAGCAACTTTTGGAGAAGAGCCATAGCTCAAGATCGCAAGCATCGGATCAATGGCGAGATCCGAGTCCCTGAAGTCCGACTGACCGGCGTGGATGGCGCCCAGATCGGTATTGTCCGCATCTCCGAAGCCCTTCGCATGGCCGAGGAGGCGGACGTTGATCTCGTTGAGGTTGCGCCGAACGCGGCCCCGCCTGTCTGCCGCCTGATGGATTACGGCAAGTTCCGCTATCAGGAGCAGAAGAAGGCGCAGGAAGCCAAGGCCAAGCAGAAGATCATTCAAGTGAAGGAAGTGAAGTTCCGTCCGGCAACGGATGAGAACGACTTCCAAACGAAGCTGCGCAGCTTGGTGCGCTTCCTCAGCGACGGCGACAAGGCCAAGGTGACGCTTCGCTTCCGCGGGCGCGAAATGGCGCATCAGCACTTCGGAGCCGAACTCATGGAGCGCGTGAAGGCGGAGCTTGCCGACATCGCTCAGGTTGAACATCAGCCCAAGCTCGAAGGCCGTCAGATGATCATGGTGCTTGCGCCGAAAAAGAAGCGCTGATTTTGCCGCAGCGCTTCGAAAATTGCGCTACAATCAAAAGTTCGTCGAATCCCGATCAGGCAATTGTGAGCGGGATTTGCATCACAAGTGAGCTCGAGGCTCGTTGAAGGGTCGTCTCGATGGGAGACGAACGCCCGCGGCTCATGAAAAAATAAAGAGGAAACGGCCGAATGCCGAAAATGAAGACCAAGCGCGCCGCCGCCAAGCGCTTCAAGCCGCGCGCCGGCGGCTCGATCAAGCGCGCCCAAGCTACGAAGCGTCACATCCTTACGAAGCGCACGACGAAGAACAAGCGTCAGCTGCGCGGCATGGTCAATGTGCATGAATCGGATATGAAGTCCGTCAAGCGCATGCTTCCCTACGCCTAATCAGAAGGAGATTAAAAGATGCCTCGTGTGAAGCGTGGTGTGACGGCTCGCGCTCGTCATAAGAAGATTCTCGCCCTTTCGAAGGGTTTCCGTCTGCGCCGCAACAATGTCTTTCGCGTTGCCAAGCAGGCCGTCATGCGTGCAGGTCAGTACGCCTACCGCGACCGCCGCAACAAGAAGCGCGTGTTCCGCCGCCTCTGGATTGCCCGCATCAATGCCGGCGCGCGCGCCAACGGCATGACGTACTCGGTCTTTATGAATGGCCTCAAGAAGGCCGGCGTCGCACTCGACCGCAAGGTCCTCGCCGATATGGCCGTTTGCGACAAGGAAGGCTTTGCCGCTCTCGTCGCCTTCGTGAAGGCCTAATTCCGAAATGCTGAGCAGGGCGCTTGCGTTTTCTGGATGTCGCGCTGAGCTTAAGGCGCGTCAATTTTGACATCCTGCAGGCGCTGTTTTCGAAAGGATCCTGGCTGAAGCTTCGGTCAGGGTCCTTTTCTATATTCGGATCGGCAAAAATTTGTGTAAAATCCATCACCTATGACGTTTCGAGACGAAACCTTCGCCCGAAGCGCCGATAAGGGGCGCATCAGCGCGGCGCGTATGGCGCCGTTTTTTATTGGCAGGACGTCGGGCCTGGAGCCCTAGGGAGACTTGAAGTCTCGGTCCCGCAGCCTATGCAGTGCGCGTTCGTCGGAACCAGAGGTTTGGGAAAAGAAAATGCAGGAACTGTCCGAACTCATCGAGTCCGCACGTGCCGACTTTGCCGCCGCAAAGCAGCCCGCCGCGCTCGAAGACGCCAAGGCGCGCTATATCGGCAAAACCGGCCGCATCACGATGCTCATGAAGGAGCTCGGCAAGCTCGCGCCGGAAGAACGCCGCGCCCGCGGCCAGGCAATCAACCTCGCGAAGAGCGAGATCGAAGCCGCTCTCAACGCGCGCCGCGAAGCGCTCGCAGAAAAAGCGCTTGCCGAAAAGCTCGCGCTCGAAGCGATCGACGTGACGCTTCCGGGCCGTCAGCGCGCGAAGGGCGGCATTCACCCGGTCATGCGGACGTGGATGCGCATCGAAGAAATCTTCCGCTCGGTCGGCTTTGACGTAGCCGACGGTCCGGAAATCGAAAGCGATTGGTTCAGCTTTACTGCTCTCAACAATCCGCCCAATCATCCCGCTCGCTCCATGCAGGACACATTCTATGTGGACCTCAGCGACGACGAGGGCCGTCCGCTGCCGCTGCGTCCGCACACTTCGCCCATGCAGGTGCGCTATGCCCGCACGCACAAGGCGCCCGTGAAGGCGATCGCTCCGGGGCGAACCTACCGCGTCGACTCTGACGCGACGCACTCGCCGATGTTTCATCAGGTTGAAGGCCTCTGGATGGACGAAAGCATCAGCTTTACGGACCTGAAGGGCGTCTACAGCGACTTTCTGCGCCGCTTCTTCGAAACGGACGACCTGATCGTTCGCTTTCGTCCTTCCTACTTCCCATTTACGGAACCGTCCGTTGAAGTGGACATGATGTTTACGAGCGGACCGCGCAAGGGCAAATGGCTCGAAATTTCGGGCGCCGGCGAAGTGCATCCGAACGTGGTGCGCAACTACGGGCTTGATCCTGAGAAGTACATCGGCTTTGCGTTCGGCTCCGGCCTCGAACGTCTGACAATGCTTCGCTACGGCATCGACGACCTTCGCCTCTTCTTCGAGGGCGATCTTCGCTTTCTTCGCCAGTTCAACTAATCGAGCTCGAGGTGAAAAATGCTTTTTACTGAAGAATGGCTGCGTCAGTATGTCAATCCGCCGCTGAGCACGGATGAGCTTGTCGACGCGCTCACGATGCATGGCCTCGAAGTCGAGGAAGCCGCAAGCGTGGCGCCGCACTTCACGGGCGTCGTTGTCGCCGAGGTGCTTAAGTGCCGCGACCATGAAAATTCCGACCATCTTCATGTTTGCGAAGTGAATGCAGGCACGGGCGAAACGCTGCAGATCGTCTGCGGCGCGCCGAACGTGCGCGCAGGCATCAAGGTTGCCTGCGCGACCATCGGCGCAGAACTGCCCGACATGAAGATCAAGAAGACGAAGCTTCGCGGCGTCGTCTCGATGGGCATGCTCTGCTCGACGCGCGAGCTCGGCATCAATGAAGACCACAACGGCATCTGGATTCTTCCGGACGACGCCCCCGTGGGCGAAGACATCCGCAAGTACGCGAAGCTCGACGACGCCCGCATTGAAGTGAAGCTTACGCCGAACCGCGGCGATGCGCTGAGCCTCATCGGCATTGCCCGCGATCTTCATGCCGTTACGGGCGCTCCGCTGACGCTGCCTGAAATGACGCCCGTTGCGCCCACGTGCAGCTGCGTCTGGCCTGTCGTCATCGAAGACAAGGATCTCTGCGGCCGATTCGTGAGCCGCGTCATTCGCAGCCTCAACACCGCCGCGCCTACGCCCGAATGGATGAAGGCTCGTCTCGAACGCGCCGGTCAGCGCTCGATTTCTGCTTTGGTCGACATCTCGAACTACGTGATGATCGAACTTGGCCGTCCGACTCACTTCTACGACATGGACAAGTTCGAAGGCAGGGAAATCCGCGTGCGCTGGGCCCGCGAAGGCGAATCAACGAAGCTGCTGAACGGCAGGGACGTCGAGCTTGCGCCCTGCTTCGGCGTGATCTGCGACGGCGACAAGCCCGAAGGACTTGCCGGCATCATGGGCGGAGACCGCACGGCCATTTCCGACACGACGACGAATCTCGTCATTGAATCGGCCTTTTTCCCGCAGGCGGCCATTCAAGGCCGCTGCCGCAAGCTCAATTTTTCGACCGATGCGGCCTACCGCTTCGAGCGCGGCGTCGACTTTGCGAGCAGCGCCGAGCATGTCGAATACATCACGAAGCTCGTTCTCGACATCTGCGGCACGCCTGAAACAAAGGTGGGCCCGCTCA
Source organism: uncultured Sutterella sp. (assembly GCA_964624425.1). Taxonomy (GTDB): domain Bacteria; phylum Pseudomonadota; class Gammaproteobacteria; order Burkholderiales; family Burkholderiaceae_F; genus Sutterella. The sequence continues at coordinate 1,637 of CAZUXQ010000008.1, read as the reverse complement.
ACGACGTCGTCGCCGAACTGCCGGTGCGTCATCCCGTGCAGATGCGCGTGGACCGCTGCGTCAAAGTGACGGGCATCGAGATTCCGGTCGAGGCCATGCGCGGCGCCTTCTCGCGTCTCGGATTTAAATGGACCTACTACGAAGCTGCCCGCATCTTCACGGTGGAGCCGCCTGCCTATCGCTTCGACATCGAGATCGAAGAAGACCTCATCGAAGAAGTGGCGCGCCTCTACGGCTACGAAAAGCTGCCGGACCGCCCGCCGATGGCCCGCTGCGCGATGAAGAGCCCAAAGGAAGGCGTCCGTACGGGGCATGCGCTTCGTCTGGAAATGGCCGAACTCGGCTATCAGGAACTCATCAACTTTTCGTTCGTTCCTGAAAGATGGGAAAAGGTCTTCGCCGCGAACGACGATCCAATTCGCCTGCTCAACCCGATCAACGCCGAGCTCTCCGTGATGCGCACTCAGCTGATCGGCGGCCTCGTCGACATCCTCAAGTACAATCTCAACCGCCGCGCCGACCGCGTCCGCGTCTTCGAACTCGGCCGCGTCTTCTTCCGCGATCCGACGGTCGAAGAGGGAGACTGGACGGTGAAGGGCGTGCGTCAGCCGCAGCACATTGCGGGCCTTGCCTACGGAACGGCCGACGATGCGCAGTGGGGCATTGCCGCCCGCCGCGTCGACTTCTACGACGTCAAGGGCGACGTTGAACGCCTCGCTGCGCCGCTCAAGCTCGAATTCAAGCGGGAAGCCTTCCCTGCGCTTCATCCAGGGCGCAGCGCCGGCATCTGCCTCAACGGCCGGCACATCGGCTTCGTGGGCGAACTTCATCCGCGCACTGCGCACGAATTCGATCTTGCGCACGCGCCGGTCGTCTTCGAGCTTGATGTTGCGCCGCTCCTTGAAGCGGGACTTCCGGTTTACCGCTTGGTGAGCAAGTTCCAGCCGATGCGCCGCGACATCGCCGTCGTTGTGCCGGCCGACCTCGACGTCGCCGAGATCTTCAAGGCGGTCAACGATGCCCGCCGCAAGGATCCGCGCCTTTTCCCGCTTGCCGACTTCAAGCTTTTCGACCTCTATCGCAAGGACGAAGCCGCCGCCGACAAGTCGCTCGCCTTCTCGGCTGAACTCAGCGCCTGCGGCGACGAAGCGCTCACCGACAAGGATGCCGATGCGGCCATGAAGGGCATTCTCGAAGCGCTCGAAGCTCTCGGAGCCCGTCTGCGCGCTTAATCGACGATCCCATCGATCATCGGCCGGCTCGGATCTTTCAGAGAGGCGAGCCGGCGGAATAATTTTCAGTAGAAAGAATGAAAGAGAAAGACTGCATCACTCTCAACAAAGCCGGCATTGCCGATGCCGTGATGGAAGTGACCGATGTGGATCGTCCCCGCGCCAAGCTTCTTGTTGAAGAGTTTTTCGCGCTCATCAGCGAACAGCTTGAGCTTGGCAATACGGTGAAGATTCCCGGCTTGGGCAATTTTTCCGTTCGTGAAAAGGTTGCCCGTCCCGGCCGCAATCTCAAGACTGGCGAGATGGTGACGATCACGGAACGCCGTGTTGTCACGTTTCATCCGTCGGGCACGCTCAACAGCCGCGTGACGGCGAATCTTCTCGGTGCGGCCGAATACGCCGCTG